>CAZCJT010000017.1:0-17493 GCA_964498565.1 uncultured Acidimicrobiaceae bacterium | reverse complement strand
GGGCGCCGGTGGGGGCGTACGCCCCGGCCACGCCGAGCGTGTGCTCGGGGTCCACCCCCTCGGCGCCGGGGGCGAGCCGGGCCAGGGCCTCCACGGCGTCGGCTGGATCGGTCCCGTCGACGACCTCCGCCTCGAGCACCTCGGTCTGGCGCATGGCGCCCAGGTCCCGGCCCAACGCCTCGGTGAGGCGATCGAAGAGGGAGTGGAACTCGAGGAAGTCGAAGAGGCGCTTGAGCTCGTCGGCGTCGATGTCGGCCATCTGCAGGTCGTCGAGCCCACCGGGGAGCTCCTCGGAGAGGTCGACGTCGCGCAGCAGCTCCATGACGATGGCGTTCTCCCGCACGAGCTCCTCATGGGCGGCGAGGTTCTCGCGCAGCTTGGGCGTCTGCTCGTCGAGGTGGGCGAAGATTCCGTCCAGGTCGCCGTACTTGTCGAGCAGCTTGGCCGCCGTCTTCTCGCCCACACCCGGGACGCCGGGCAGGTTGTCGCTGGTGTCGCCCCGCATGGCGGCGTACATGACGTACTTGTCGGGGGTGACCCCGGTGCGTTCGAGGATCCCGGCCTCGTCGTAGAGGGCGTAGTCGGACACGCCGCGCTTGTTGTAGAGGACCTTGACGTGGGGGTCGCAGACCAGCTGGTACACGTCTCGGTCGCCGGTGACGATGATGATGTCGTGGCCGGCGTCGCGGCCCTGGGTGGCCAACGTGGCGATGATGTCGTCGGCCTCGATGCCGGCCTTGTCGACGATGGGGAAGCCGAGGGTCGTGACGACCTCACGCACCAGGCCCATCTGCTGGCGCAGGATGTCGGGCGCTTCGGCCCGGCCGGCCTTGTAGTCGGCGACCCGCTCGTGGCGGAACGTCTTCTCGGGGCGGTCGAAGGCCACCACCACGCCGTCGCTCGGGTGGTCCCGCAGCATGTTGATGAGCATCGACGTGAAGCCGTAGACGGCGTTGGTCACCTGGCCCGACGCGGTGGCCAGGTCGGTGGGCAGGGCGAAGAACGCCCGGTACGTCAGCGAGTTGCCGTCGATCAGCAAAAAGCGCTTGGCGGCCATCGGCCGGCTCAGGCTCCTGCGGCGTCGGGGGCGATGGTGCCGGCGATGACCTGCTCGGCGATGTCCCTGGCCTTGACCCGGCCGTTCATGGCCGTCTTCTGGATCCAGTCGAACGCCTCGTTCTCGGACATGCCATGGCCGTCCATGAGGATGCCCTTGGCCCGGTCGACCAGCTTGCGGGTCTCGAGCTGGTCCTCGAGGGACTGGGTCTGGTCGTGCAGCGCCCGCATCTCACGGTGGCGCCCGAGGGCGATCTCCACGGCGGGGATGAGCTCGGAGCGCTGGAAGGGCTTGACCAGGTAGGCGAGGGCGCCGGCGTCGCGGGCCTGCTCGATGAGGTCACGCTGGCTGAAGGCGGTGAGGATCAGCACGGCGGCCTTCTTCTCGGTGGAGATCTCACGAGCGGCGGCCAGGCCGTCCAGCCCGGGCATCTTCACGTCGAGGATGGCGAGGTCCGGTTCGAGCTGGCGGACCAGCTCCACCGCCTCGTCGCCACGGCCCGTCTCACCGACGACGTCGTAGCCCTCTTCCTGGAGGGTCTCCTTGAGGTCCAGCCGGATGATGGCCTCGTCCTCGGCGATCACCACGCGCGTGGCCACAGGAGGTCTCCTTCCCCGCTTCGCAGCGGCTGCTCGGACAGGACCACCGATGCTGCCACGTCGCCGAGGGTGGGGTCGAAAGAAACCGGCGGCCTCGCGGCCAGGTCCGGCGACGGCCCCGGAGGGTCAGGACGTCTCGGCGACGAGGCGGTCGAGCAGGTCGTCCTGGGCGGCCTCGAGGCGGGCGATCTCGGCGGCGACTCCGGCCCGGTGGCTCCGCATGGACTCGGCGTGGCGGGCGGCCTCACGGTGCTCTCGCTCGGCCACCGGCGTCTCCGACACCAGGGCGCGGAGGCGGGCGTCATCCGCGGCCTCCGAGAGGTGCAGGAGCTGCTCGTCCGCGATCTGGAGCTCCTCGCGGAGCTTCTGCAGACGCTGCCCGACCTCGCGCAGCCGCCGTTCGACCTGGCGCCTCGACACAGCCGTCAGCCTACGCGGCGACCCGCCCTCCACCGGAGGCAGGGGGCGATGGGGTGCGGCCCCGGCGCAGTGGGTTGACTCCCCGCTGCGTTGGGCATGGGATGCCCGACACCAGGCCAGGATCGAGGAGAGGGCACACGTGGGAGACGGGCGAGGCGGCACAGACGGCTGGGGCATCGACTTCGGCTACCACGCGACGAACGGCGACTGGCACGACACCGCCGACGAGACCCGCGACGTGATCCGACGGGCGATGGGCGGTTCGTCCGACGAGCCCCGTGCCCCCGAGGGCCCGCCGGTCTGGACCGTGCCCGCCGGCTGGGGCGGTGACCTGTTGAGCCCGTGCCGGCTGCTGCTCGAGGACGGCACCGAGCTGGGCGTGATCCACGGGCTTCCCGCCGACCTGCCCATCGGGCGCCACCAGCTCGCCCCGGTCGACGGCGGGCCCACCACGCTGCTGCTCGTGCGGCCCCGGACCTGCCACCGGCCGTCCGGCATGCGCCGGTCCGCGCTGGCCGTGCAGGCGTACGCGTCGAGGAGCACGCAGAGCTGGGGCATCGGCGACCTGCGCGACCTCCGCCTGCTCGGCGGCTGGGCCCGCCAGCACGGCATCGACCACCTCGCCCTCAGCCCGCTCCACGCCCCGTCGCCGGGTGATCACCCCCAGCCCAGCCCGTACTACCCGAGCAGCCGGCGCAATCTGAACCCGCTCCACATCGCCGTCGACGAGGTCCCCGGCGCCGCCACCGACGACGAGGTCCGCTCGCTCGGCGACGAGGCCCGCGCCCTCCTGGCCGACCGGCGGATCGACCGCACCGCCGTCTGGGCCGCGAAGCGCCAGGCTCTCGAGCTGCTCTTCTCCCGCATGGGCACCGCCGCCGCCCGGGAGCTGGAGGAGTTCCGCGCCCAGCGGGGCGACGACCTCGAGCGCTGGGCGATCTTCTGCACCATCAGCGAGGAGCACCCGGGGACCTGGCGGGACTGGCCAGCAGAGCTCCAGCACCCGGATCGTCCCGCGGTGGCCCGCTACGCCGATGCCCACGCCGAGCGGGTCCGCTTCCACTGCTGGCTCCAGCAGGTGGCCGATCGACAGCTCGCCGGGCTGGTCGACGTGGCACCGATCGTCACCGACCTCGCCGTGGGCGTCGATCCCGGTGGAGCCGACGCCTGGATCGACCAGGACCTCCTGGCCCTCGACGCCCGGGTCGGGGCGCCACCCGACGACTTCGCCGCCGATGGCCAGGACTGGGGTCTGCCGCCCTCGATCCCGCACCGCATGCGGCTCGACCACTACGAGACGTTCGCCCGGACGATCCGGGCCGCCCTGCGCCACGGCGCCGGCATCCGGATCGACCACGTGCTGGGGCTCTTCCGGCTGTTCTGGATCCCGCCGGGCGGCAGCGCCCGGGACGGTGCCTACGTCCGCTACCCGGCCGACGACCTGCTGACCGTGCTCGCCATCGAATCCGAGCGGGCCGGGGCGTTCGTCATCGGCGAGGACCTGGGCACGGTGGAGGAGGGCGTCCGCGACGACCTGGCCCAGATCGGTGTGCTGAGCACGCGCCTCGTCTACTTCGAGGACACCCCGCCGTCGCAGTGGCCCTCGAACGTGGGCGGCGCCGTGACCACCCACGACCTGCCCACCATCGCCGGCACCTGGACCGGCGCCGACGCCGAGCTCCGGGCCGACGCCGGCCTCTCCGACGACGGCACCCCCAGCCTGCGCGAGAGCCTCGTCCGCCTGCTCGCCGACGGGGACCACGACGTCGCCGACGTGGTCGTCGCCTCCCACGAAGCGCTGGCGTCGTCGCCCGTCGAGCTCGCCATCGCCAACCTCGACGACGTCCTCTGCATCGCCGAGCGGCCCAACATGCCGGGCACCACCGACCAGTGGCCCAACTGGTCGATCGCCCACCCCGAGCCGATTGACGGCCTCATCGCCGGCGGGCCGCCCGCGACGCTCGAGTCGATCCGGCGCACCGATCGGTAGGAGGGACTAGTCCGCCCGGGTGGGCAGCAAATGGACACAATGGGGCATCGCCCAACCCGACAGGCGTGCCGATACTGGACACATCGCCCCGATCCGCTCGGGGCGGCGATCCCTTCCGGTCCCCACGACCGCCGCCTGCCCCGAGGTTCCCATGTCGCCAGCCCGCTCCCGTGCGCCGCACCGTCGAGACGACGGCGCCGCGATGGTCGAGTTCGCCTTCGTCGGCGTGCTGCTCGTCTTCCTGGTTTTCGGGATCATCATCTTCGGACTCCTGCTGTCGTTCAAGCAGGACGTGACCCGAGCGGCGGCCGAGGGGGCCCGGGGCGGGGCGGTCGCCGTCCACACCGGAGCCGCCCCGACGACGCCGACGGCTGACCAGCGCTACCAGGCCGCTCTCGCCGCCACGACCGAAGCGGTCGAGGGGTTCGACCAGGAGTGCGGAGTCGAGGGCGTAGACCCCATGGTTTGCGAAGTCGTCCTCCACGACTGCAACTCCGTGCCGCCGGCCCCGCCGACCACCGCCTACTTCGCCACCCCGGCACCCGACTGCGTGACCGTCGAGCTCCGCTACGACTACGAGGACTTCCCCTTGATCATCGACCCCCCGCTGCTGTCGGCGACCCTGCCCGAGCAGATCAGCTCCAAGTCCGTGGCGAGGTTGAACCGATGAGCCGCCGAGTGCTCCACACCCGGGATCGGGGTGCAGTCATCCCGATCGTGGCCCTGCTGTTGCCCGTGCTCATGGTCATGACCGCCTTCGCCGTCGATCTTGGCTCGCAGCGGGTGCTGCGTCGCGACCTGCAGGCCGACGCCGACGTGATCGCCCTCGACCTGGTGCGCCTGGCCGACGGCCGCACCCTCGACGCAATCCGGACCGACGCCAACTTCCTCGCCTACGTCAACGAGTCCTTGGTCAACAACGACGTACCGCCGGTGTCCACGGTTCCAGCGCTGGCGACGACCGTGACGTACGGCGACTGGGACGATGCCCGTGACCCCGAGTTCGTGCCGTCCGGTCCGACGGACGTCCCAAACGCCGTGCAGGTGGTGCTGAGCGGCTCGCAGGACTACCGGTTCATGCCCGGGTCGGGCGATGCCGTCCGACGGGCGGTCGCCACCACGGACGGCTTGGCCGTGTTCTCAGTGGGATCCCGGCTGGCCTCGCTGAGCACCGAGGACTCGAGGCTGCTCAATCCGATCCTGTCTGCGCTCTTCAATCCGCCGGACATCTTCCCCATCGCCTCGGGCGCCGCCGTGGCCTTCAGCCTCGCCGGAGCCCCGACATCGGCGACGTCGCCAGCGCAGACGGCGCCGCCGGCAGGGGGCGTCAGCCTCGACGCCCTGAGCTACACCGGCTTGGCCAACGCCAACGTCGTCCTGGAGGACATCCTCGGCTTTGCCTTCGCCGACGTGGCCGCCGTGGATGCTGGCGTGGCCTCCCCTGCGGACGTGCTGCTCACGGACATCAAACTGCTGACACTGGTCGAGGCGTCCGCCGACGCCCTGGCGGCCAGCGGGGCGGGCGCCGAGGTCGTTGCTGGCGTCGCCTACCTGAATGGTCTCGCGCTCAACGTCGATCCCGACCTCACCGTGAACCTGGGCGAGCTGCTCGGCCTCAACCTCTCCCAACCGGGCGCGGTGCTCGGCACGGCGATCAACCTGTTCGACCTGCTGATGGCGTCGGCGCAGCTGGCGAACGCGGAGAACCTGGTCGATGTCGGGCTGAACCTGCCCCCCAACCTGTTCGCTTCCATCCCCGGGTTGCGCAACCTCAGCGACGTGGTGAACCCCACCGCCAGCCTGTCGCTCACCGTCGTGGAGGGACCGCAGTTCGGGTCCGGACGGCCCAACGATCCCAGCGCCTTTGCCGAGACCTCGCAGATCGACCTCGACCTGGAGGTCGGGGTGCGCCTCAACATCGACCTCGGCGGGCTGTCCTGGGGGTCGCTGTTCCCGGAGCGGGAGCTGGCCACGGTCGAGCTCGCCCTCCCGATCAGCGTCGATGTCGCCAAGGCCCGCTCTACGCTGACCGAACTGGTCTGTGCCGGGCCGAGCGGAGCGGCGACCATGGATCTGCCCACCATCACGAAGAGCGCCGGAATCGTGGTCGGAACCAGGCCGTCGAGCCCGGTGGCGGTTGACGTGGCGTCGCCGACGCCGGTGACCGGTGCCGGGGAGATCGCCACCGTGGCAATCGCGGGGCGCACCGTCGCTCGAGTCGGGGTGGCAGCCGAAGTCGCCGCCGGACCCGCGACCGCGACGCCCATCAACGACCTCGCCGTCGGCGCGCCTCCGTTCCGGGTGACCACCGCGGGCCTCGGGCTCGCAAACCTCGTCCAGACGAACCTCGACGTCGACCCCCTGCCCGGAAGCCTTCTCGGCTTCCTGCTGGGCCGAGTCCTCAACCCCATCGACCGTGTGGTGGAGCGTGTCGTCGCCCAGGTCCTCAACCCGCTGCTCGGCATCATCGATCAGGTGGTGGTCACACGTGTGCTCCGCATGCTCGGCCTTGGCGTCGCCGGTGCGGACGTGCGGGCAATCGACGCACTCTGCGACGTTCCGAAGCTCGTCGACTGACTTCCCCGGCTAGCGTGCCCGCCCCGGCCCGGGTGGCGGAACTGGCATACGCGGCGGTCTCAAACACCGCTGGCCTCACGGCCTTGCGGGTTCGAATCCCGCCCCGGGCACGAGTTCGCTGGTCCCGGATCGACCACTTGTGGTCGATCCGGACCAGTGAACGTGGTGGGCGCGTACGATCCGGCCCATGAAGCTGCTTCTCACGTTCGCGGCGTTCTGCGCCTTCATGAAGTGGCGGCACGACCGGCTGGACACCGACGACCGGAAGCACGGGTACGGCGCCTACGCGCCGATCCAGCCGGAAGACCGGACCCTCGGCTGAGAAACGCCAGCGGCGCGTGAAACCTGGTCCGGCCGGGAAGGGTCGGACCGATTCATGCTCACCTTCGTCTTCCCCGGCCAGGGCAGCCAGCAGCCCGGTATGGGCACCGCCTTCGCCGATGATCCGGCCTGGGCGGTGGTGGAGCAGGCATCCGACGCCGCCGGGCGCGACGTCGCCCACCTGCTGCTCGACGCCGACGCCGACGAGCTGGTCGAGACCCGCAACGCCCAGCTCGGCACGTTCGTGCACTCGATGGTCGTCCTCGAGGCGCTCCGTAGCCGAGGCCTCCAACCGGTGGCCGTGGCCGGCCACAGCCTGGGCGAGCTGTCGGCACTGTGTGCCGCCGGCGTGCTCGGCTTCGACGACGCCGTCCGGCTCGTGGCCGAGCGGGGCGAGGCCATGCAGGTCTGCTGCACCCAGCGCAAGGGGACGATGGCGGCGGTCCTCGGCCTGGACGAGCCGCAGGTGACCGAGGGGTGCGCCGCCGTCGACGGCGACGTGTGGGTGGCCAACATCAACGCCCCGGGCCAGGTGGTGATCGCCGGCGACCCGGCCAGCATCGACGCCGCCGGCGCGGTCGCCAAGGAGGCCGGGGCCAAGCGGGTCATGCCCCTCGACGTCTCCGGCGCCTTCCACACGCCGTTCATGGCCCCGGCGGGCGAGCGCTTCGCCGCCGCCATCGCCGACGCCTCGTTCCACTCCCCCGCCGTCCCGGTGGCCGCCAACGTCGACGGCGCCATCCACAGCCTCGCCGACGAATGGCCGGCGCTGCTCGAGCGTCAGCTCACCAGCCCGGTGCGGTGGACGGCCTGCGTCCAGTCCCTGCTCGGCGAGGGTGCGACCACCTTCGTCGAGGTCGGGCCCGGCGCTGTGCTCACGGGCACCATCAAGCGCACCGACAAGGACGCGGCCCGGCACTCCGTGATGACTCCCGACGAGCTCGACGCCGTCGTCACCGACCTCGGAGCCGAGGCATGAGCGGGCGCTCCGAGGCCGGCAACACGGCCACCGGCGGGCTCCGCGGCGGTCGCATCATCGGTTGGGGCACCGCCCTCCCCGACCAGGTGCTGTCCAATGCCGACCTCGAGGCCAACCTCGACACCAGCGACTCCTGGATCACCGAGCGCACCGGCATCAAGGAGCGCCGCTACGGGGGCACGACCGCGGGCCTGGCTGCCGAGGCGGGGCGGAAGGCGATCGAGCAGGCCGGCGTCGAGCCGTCCAGCATCGACCTGCTGATCCTGTGCACCACCAGCCCCGACCGGAACCTCCCGGCGTCGGCCAGCCGCGTCCAGAACGACCTCGGCCTCGACTGCGGCGCCTTCGACCTCAACGCCGCCTGCTCGGGCTTCGTGTACGGCCTGGCGGCAGCGAACGGCTACATCGCCATGGGCTCCCGGCGGATCCTGCTCGTCGGTGCCGAGACCCTCGACAAGATGACCGACCCGACGGACCGGGGCACCGCGATCCTGTTCGGCAACGGTGCCGGGGCGGTCGTGATCGATGCGGTGCCCGAGGGCGATCCGGCCCAGCTCCTGGGCTGGGACGTCGGCTCCGACGGCGGGCTCGAGCACATCCTGTACGCCGAGCTCGGCGGGTTCATGCAGATGGACGGGCGCGAGGTGTTCCGTCGGGCCGTCCGGGTCATGGTGCAGTCGGCCAACCAGGCCATGGCCCGCGCCGGCGTGACAGCAGAGGACATCACCCTCGTCGTGCCCCACCAGGCCAACATCCGGATCATCGACTCGGCCTGCGACAAGCTCGGCTTCAGCCGGGACCAGACCGCGCTGGTCCTGCAGTCGACGGGCAACACGTCGGCGGCGTCGATCCCTCTGGCCCTGGCCGACGCGCTGGACCAGGGCCGGGTGCGAGCCGGCGACCTGGTCCTGCTGGTCGGCTTCGGCGCGGGGATGACGTGGGCCTCGGCCGTCCTGCGCTGGTCGGAGTCGGGTCCGGTCGAGATGAGCGGCGGTCTGGGCACGTGACGGAGCCGACCGTACGGACCGTCCTCGTCACGGGCGGCAACCGGGGCATCGGGCTCGCCTGCACCCAGGGCTTCCTGGCCGACGGGCACCGCGTCGCCACGGTGTCCCGATCCGGTGGTGCGGTGGACGGCGCCCTCGCCGTTGCCTGCGACATCGCCGACCCAGCCGCCGTCGACGCCGCCCTCGCGCAGGTCGAGGCCGAGCTCGGCCCGGTGGAGGTGCTGGTCGCCAACGCCGGCCTCACCAAGGACGGCCTCCTGGTCCGCATGTCCGACGAGGACTTCACGAGCGTCGTGGAGACGAACCTGACCGGCACGTTCCGCTTCGCCCGGGCCGTGACCAAGAACATGATGCGGGCCCGGTTCGGCCGCATCGTGATGATGTCGTCGGTGGGTGCCTACATGGGCGCCGCCGGCCAGGCGAACTACGCCGCCTCCAAGGCCGGCATCATCGGCCTCGCCCGGTCGATGGCCCGGGAGCTGGCCAGCCGCAGCATCACCGTCAACGTCGTGACCCCCGGGCCCATCGACACCGACATGTTCGCCGCCGTCACGGACAAGCGACGCGACGAGCTGGCGGCCACCGTGCCGATGAACCGACTCGGTGCACCCGAGGAGGTCGCCGCCGTCGTACGGTTCCTGGCTTCCGACGAGGCCGGCTACGTCACCGGGGCCGTGGTGCCGGTGGACGGCGGCCTCGGCATGGGCTTCTAGGCCCGAGAACAACCTTCTTCGATCCCCCTTCCAACACAGGAGACACAGCAGTGAGCGACGACTTCGAGCGGTTCCAGAAGTGCGCGGTGGAGGTCCTCTCCGTGGAGGCCAGCCAGGTCACCAAGGAGGCCAGCTTCGCCGACGACCTCGACGCCGACAGCCTCGACCTGGTGGAGCTGGTCATGGCCCTCGAGGAGGAGTTCGACGTCACCGTCGAGGAGGAGGAGCTGGAGGGCATCGACACGGTCGGCGCCGCCTTCGACCTCATCAAGGGCAAGCTCTAGGAGCGCGGACGGCACCGATGACCGACGATCGCAACCATCGCACCCGCCGCCGCGTCGCCATCACGGCGGTCAGCGCGGTGGCCAAGTCCGGCATCGGTGCCGAGCAGTTCTGGGACGGCCTCCTCACCGCCCCCGAGGACGGCATGCGCCGGATCGACGACTTCGACCCCGCCCCCTACTTCGCCAACCCGAAGGAGGCTCGCCGGGCTGACCGCTTCGCCCAGCTGGCCCTCGCCGCCGCCCACCACCTGTTCGAGCACGCCGGCCACCCCGACGGCGACCTGGGGCACGACCCGAGCCGCATGGCGGTCTCCGTGGCCACCGGCATCGGCGGCATCGAGACCCTGGAGGAGCAGATCGTCATCAACGCCGAGAAGGGCTCCCGCCGGGTTTCCCCCTTCCTGGTGCCGATGATGATGCCCAACTCGGCCGGCGCCGCGGTGTCGATGAAGTACGGCTGGCAGGGCCCGTGCGAGTCCATCGTCACCGCCTGCGCAGCCGGCACGCACGGCATCACCCGCGCCGCGGACCTGATCGCCTGGAACCGCTGTGACGCCGTCATCGCCGGCGGGGCCGAGTCCGCGCTCACACCCACCGGACTCGCCGGCTTCACCAACATGACGGCCCTGTCCAACGACGGGGTCTCCCGGCCCTTCAGCGCCGACCGGAACGGGTTCGTCATCGCCGAGGGCGCCGGGCTGGTCCTGCTCGAGGAGTGGGATGCGGCCGTGGCCCGGGGCGCGACCATCCTCGCGGAGTTCCTCGGCGGCGCCTCCACGGCCGATGCGCACCACATCACGGCCCCGGCCCCGGGCGGAGTGGGAGCCGTCACGTGCATGGAGCTGGCGCTGGCCGATGCCGGCCTGCGGGCCGGCGACATCGCCCACATCAACGCCCACGGGACCTCGACGCCCTTGAACGACGCCGCCGAGGCCCATGCCATCGCGAAGGTCTTCGGCGAGGGCGGTCCACCCGTCACCTCGACCAAGGGTGTCACCGGGCATGCACTCGGCGCCGCCGGTGCGCTCGAGGCGGTGGCGGCGGTCCTGGCCATCCAGAAGCGGCTGATCCCCCCGACGTTCGGGACCGACGCCGTCGATCCGGAGCTACCCCAGATCGATCTCGTCATCGGCGGGCCTCGCGAGTGGGAGCCCGGTCCGGTGCTGTCCAACAGCTTCGGCTTCGGCGGCCACAACGGCTGCCTGATCGTGGCGCCGGCCTAGTCGCGCCTCGGTTCTGGCCCACCGATTCCCCCGCTGGTGGGGGAATCGGTGGGCCAGAACGTGTGCTGTCAGTCCCCTTGGTCCTCGGCGTCGTCGCCGATGTCCACGTTCTCGTCGATGGTGTCCTCGGCGTCGTCGACACCCTCGCTGATGTCGTCGCCGGTCTCCTCGAGGTTCTCCTCGACCTGTTCCTCGTCGACGTCGACGTCGACACCGCTGTCGTCGTCGTCACCACAGGCGGCGGCGCCGAAGAGCAGTGCGCCTGCGCAGATGGTCGTGGCCAGTGTCCGTCGGGTCAGGAGCTGCATGGCCGCCTCCATCCCCTGTCCGGCCGGAGGACAGAACCGGGTCAGACGTCGGCGACCACGAAGAGCAGGTCGGCCTGGCACGCCACCTCGCCGCCGACGCTGGCCGTGCCCGACCCCTTCCCGGCCCGGGCCGACATGCGCCCGAGGGACACCTCCAGGGTGAGGGTGTCGCCGGGGACGACCTGGCGCCGGAAGCGGGCCTTGTCGACCCCGCCGAACAGCAGGAGCTTGCCGGCGAAGCGCTCGTCCTGCAGGGCGGCGATGGCACCGGTCTGGGCCAGCGCCTCGAGCATGAGCACGCCGGGCAGCGTGGGCCGTCCCGGGAAGTGCCCGGCGAAGAAGGACTCGTCACCGGTGAGGACCCACGAGCAGCGGGCCGAGAGCCCAGGCTCGACCTCGTCGATGGTGGTGATGAAGGCGAACGGGTCGCGGTGCGGGAGGATCTCCCGGGGGTCGAGGCCGGTCATGACGCCTCGAGGTCCTGGAGCGCCTTCAGGAGCTTCTTCGGCGTGTCCTTCGGGCTGATCTTGGGCCAGGCCTCGATGAGCTTGCCCTTCTCGTCGATCAGGAACGCCGAGCGGACGATGCCCATGTACTTCCGACCGTACATCGACTTCTCGCCCCACGCGCCGTACTTCTCGGCGACGGCGTGGTCGGGGTCGGAGAGGAGGGGGAAGCCGAGGGAGTGCTTGTCGTCGAACTTCTTCTGCTTCGCCGGCTCGTCCGGACTGATGCCGAGGATCTGCACGTCGACGTCGTCCTTGATGGCCGACAGCTCGCACGACTGGGTCGTGCAGCCCGGCGTGTCGGCCTTCGGGTAGAAGTAGACGAGGACCTTGCGACCCTTGAGGTCGGTGAGCCTGACCTTGCCGCCGTCCTGGTCGGTGAGGGTGAACGCGGGGGCCTTGTCGCCAGCTTGGGGAGCCATGCTCGGATCTTGGCACGGACCGGAGCGGGAATGATCCATGGCATGACCTCGTTGGCTCGGGCGACGTGAGACACCGCCTCCTGACCGCCACGCGGGACACCTTCCGCTCCCTCGGCACCCGGAACTTCCGCCTGTTCTTCGTCGGCCAGCTGGTCAGCCAGACGGGGACCTGGGTGCAGTCGGTCGCGATCATCTGGGTGGTCCTCCGGCTCACGGGCGACGGCGTCGCGCTGGGCTTGGCCACGGCCGCGCAGTTCCTCCCCGTCCTGCTGCTGGGCGCCTGGGCCGGCGTGGTGTCCGACCGGGTCGACCGCCACCGGTTCCTGCTCGGCACCCAGGCCGCGTTCGCCGTCGTGGCCCTGGCGTTCAGCGCGCTGACCTTCACCGACCGCCTGAGCCTGCCGGCGATCTACGGCCTCTCGGCGCTCTTCGGGGTGGTCACCGCCCTCGACAACCCCGCTCGGCGCTCGCTGGTGGTCGAGATGGTCGCCGAGCGCGACGTCCCTAACGCCGTCGGGCTGAACAGCGCCCTGATGACCGGCTCGCGGGTGGTGGGGCCGGCCGTCGGCGGCGTGCTGATCACCACCGTCGGCCCCGACTGGTGCTTCGCGTTCAACGGCGTCAGCTACGTCGCCGTCCTCATCGCCCTGCTGCGCATCGACCGCAGCCAGCTGCGCAGCCCGCCCCGGGTCATCCGGGCCAAGGGCCAGCTCCGCGAGGGCTTCCGCTACGTGTGGTCGACCCCCGAGCTGCGGCTGCCGCTCATCCTGCTCACCGTCATCGGCACCCTGGCCTTCGAGTTCCAGGTGACCCTGCCGCTGCTGGCCGAGCGGACCTTCGGCGGCGACGCCGGCACGTTCACGTTGCTGTACTCCGCCATGAGCGCCGGATCGCTGATCGGCGCCCTCATGGTGGCCCGCCGGACCGACGCCGACACCCGGTACCTGGCCCGGAGCGCGCTCGCCCTCGGCGCCTCGATGGCCGTCCTGGCCGCCGCCCCCAACCAGTGGCTGGCCCTGGTGGCGGTGGTGCCCGTGGGCCTCACGTCGATCTTCCTGATCTCCGGCTCGAACGCGGTCATCCAGCTCCGCGCCGACCCGTCGATGCGGGGACGGGCGCTGGCCCTCACCGCCGTGGTGTTCCTGGGCAGCACCCCCATCGGCGGGCCCATCGCCGGCGCATTCAGCGAGCACCTCGGCGCCCGCGCCGGCATCGTGCTCGGGGCCGTGGCGTCGGTCCTCGCGGGGACGTGGACGTTGCGAGCGCTGTCGCGCCTACCGGACGTCCCCGCGCACGGACCGCCCGTCCCGCCGGCCGCGCCGGCTGTCGTGCGCAGCTGAGACACCGGTTCCGTTCGCGCAGGATCGACCCCAGCACGTCGATCGTGCGCGGGGATGGTGATCAGTCGGCGTTGCGCATGGCCTCGGCCGACATCGAGAAGTAGTCGCGCATCGCGGTCTCGGCCTCGGGGAGGATGTCGCGCTCCTCCACCAGGCTGTTGAGCGCGCCGACCATGTGGCGGAACCAGGCGTCGCGCTCGGCGGGGCCGATGCGGAAGGGCATGTGGCGCATGCGCAGGCGCGGGTGGCCGCGCTCCTCGGAGTAGGCCTGGGAGCCGCCCCAGAACTGGATGAGGAACCCGGCGAGGTGACGCTTGGGCTCGGTGAGGTCGTCGGGGTACATCGGACGCATCACCGGGTCCTCGGCGACGCCGGCGTAGAAGCGCTCGACCAGCTCGACGAAGAACTCGTCGCCCCCGACCGCCTGGTGGACGGACACCTGGAACCGCCCCTCCCCGGCCTGTTCACCCATCGACGACCGCCTCCGACGACATGAGCCGAGTCTGGCAGCGCGGCCCGCGAGCGTTCCGATCGCGTGGATCGACCATCACCGGTCGATCCATGCGTGAGGAACGGGGTGGCGGCTCAGGTCCAGCCGTTGAAGCGACCCTTCGGCCGGGCGTGGACGTGCCAGTGGCCCGGGATGGACCGGCGGTCGGGGTCGATCCAGTGCTCGCCGAGCTGCTCGTCGGCGACGGCGTGCAACCGCTCGAGCATGCGCTCCTCGTCCGCCGGGGACGGGTCGATGCGGTGCGGGCGCCAGACCACCATGGGCACGGCGCACGCCTCGCACTCGGCCACCCAGCACAGCTCGTCCTCGTGGAACCAGGGCGTGAGCCGGGCCGCCTCGCAGAGCTCGCAGTCCGGGTCGGGGCGGGTGTCGTCCATGGGGGCCTGGATCCTGCCACCGGTAGCGTCGAGGTGTGGCGACGCCGAACTCCACCTCCGCCTACGCCGACGCACCCAAGTCCGGGACCGGGCCCGGCGTGCTGGTCCTGCACTCCTGGTGGGGGCTCACCGAGACGATCAAGGACCGGTGCAACCAGCTGGCCGACGCCGGGTTCACGGTCATCGCGCCCGACCTGTTCGACGGCGAGGTCGCCGTGGACGACGCCCACGGCGAGCGGATGCTGGCCGAGGCCGATGCCAACCGACTGGTCCTCGGGATCCAGTCGACCGCCGACGCCCTGCACCGCATGCCGGCTACGACGGGCGAGCGCATCATGATCGTCGGCTTCTCCATGGGCGCCTCGCTGGGCCTGTGGTTCTCCGAGCGCTTCCCGGACCAGGTGTCCGCCGTCGTGGGCTTCTACGGGACCCAGGGCATCGACTTCCAGCGCACCGAGGCGGCGTACCAGCTGCACATGGCCGAGGACGACGCCATGCTCGACCCCGACGAGCTCGCCCTCATGGAGGCCAGCTTCGGTCTCGCCGGCCGACCCGTCGACCTGCACACCTACGAAGGCGTCGCCCACCACTTCGCGGAGGAGGGCACGCCCAACTTCGACCGGCCCGCCGCGGATCTGGCGTGGAGGCGGACCCTGGAGTTCCTGCGGGCCCACGCCGCCTGACCCGCCACGCCGGCGCGTCGGGAGCGGTCAGATGGCGTCGAGGGCGCGGCGCAGGTCGGCCACGAAGTCACCGGCGTCCACCGCCGACCCGCCGTCGATCAGCAGCCGCATGATGGCCGAGGCGACGATCACGCCGTCCGACGGCGCAGCAGCAGCAGCTGCCGTCTCCGGTGAGGAGATGCCGAAGCCCATGACGACGGGCAGGTCGGTGACCTGCTTCAGCCGGCCGGCGAGGTCGGCGGTCCAGGCGCCGACGTCGGACCGCTCGCCCGTCACGCCGAGGACGTTCACGCCGTAGACGAAGCCGCGGCTGCGAGCCGAGAGCCGGGCGAGGCGGTCGTCGCTGCTGATGGGGCTGGCCAGCATCACGGTGTCGAGGTCGGCTTCGCCCACTGCGTCCTCCCACGCGTCGAGCTCCTCGAGCGGAACGTCGGGGATGATCGCCCCGTGGACGCCGGCCCGCCCGCACTCGTCGACGAAGCGCGAGTAGCCCATCCGGAACGGGATGTTGGCGTAGGTCATGGCGATCAGCGGGATGGAGACGTCGAGGCCCTGGAGCTCGGACAGGATGCTGATCGGGGTGGCGCCGCCCCGGAGGGCCTGCTCGTTGGCCGCCTGGATGGTGGGGCCGTCCATGACCGGGTCGGAGAACGGGATGCCGATCTCCACGGCGTCGGCGCCGGCGTCGTCGTAGGCCCGGATGACGTCGAGCCAGTCGTCGGTGATGCCACCGGTGACGTAGGGCATGAGCAGCTTGCGGCCGCTGTCCCGCTGGGCCCGGAGGTGCTTCTCGAGCGTGCCCATGGTCAGAGCTCCCCGAGGATCTCGGCCACCTGGGCGACGTCCTTGTCGCCGCGGCCGGACAGGTTGAGCAGCACGGTCTTGCCGGCCAGCTCCCCACGGGCTCGGCTGACCCAGGCCAGGGCGTGGGCCGGCTCGAGGGCCGGGATGATGCCCTCGAAGCGGGACAGCAGCTGGAAGGCGTCGAGCACCTCGGCGTCGGTGACTGACTCGTACCGGGCCCGTCCCAGCTCGGCCAGGTGGGCGTGCTCGGGGCCGACGCCGGGGTAGTCGAGGCCGGCGGAGATGGACTCGGCCTCCTGGACCTGGCCGTGGTCGTCCTGGAGGAGGAACGACGTGGACCCGTGGACGATGCCCGCCACGCCCCGACCGACGGCGGCGCCGCCGGCCGGCTCCACGCCCACGAGGTCGGCGTCGGTGTCGACGAACCCCGAGAAGATCCCGATGGCGTTGGAGCCCCCACCCACGCAGGCGGTGACCACGTCGGGGTCCCGGCCGTCGAGCGCCAGGCACTGCTCGCGGGCCTCGGCGCCGAGGACCCGGTGGAGCTCGCGCACCATCCACGGGTACGGGTGCGGGCCCATGGCCGAACCGAGGCAGTAGTGGCTGGACTCGACGGTGGCGACCCAGTCCCGCATGGCCTCGTTCACCGCGTCCTTCAGGGTTCGGGAGCCGGTCTCGGCCGGGCGGACCTCGGCCCCGAGCAGGCGCATGCGGAACACGTTGAGCTTCTGGCGCTCCATGTCGACGGCGCCCATGTAGACGACGCACTCGAGGCCGAGCAGGGCGGCCGCGGTGGCCGTGGCCACCCCGTGCTGGCCGGCACCCGTCTCGGCCACCAGGCGCCGCTTGCCCATGCGCTGGGCGAGCAGGGCCTGGCCGAGCACGTTGTTGATCTTGTGGCTGCCCGTGTGGTTGAGGTCCTCGCGCTTCAGCAGCAGGCGCAGGCCGAGCTCGTCGGAGAGCCGCTCGCACAGCGTGAGGGGGCTCGGCCGGCCGGCGTAGTCGCGCAGGAGCCCGTCGAGGCGGGCCCGGAAGGCATCGTCGGCCCAGGCGGCGCGGAACTCGCGCTCGACCTCCTGGCACGCGCCGACGAGGGTCTCGGGGACGAACTGGCCGCCGAAGCGACCGAAGCGGCCGTCGGTGACGTCGCCCATGATCGAGCGGGCGGGGTCGGACGTGGTGGTCATGGAGCGGTCCCGAGGTGGGCGAGGGGCGGGTGGGGGGCGGCGTCGCTGGTGTCGACGCCCTTGGCTGCGGCCACGAACGCCCGCACGGCGTCGGGGTCCTTGGTGCCGAAGGACGCCTCGACGCCCGACGCCACGTCGACCCCCCAGGGCCGCACGGCGCGGATGGCGTCGGCGACGGTGTCGGG
>CAZCJT010000016.1:0-17513 GCA_964498565.1 uncultured Acidimicrobiaceae bacterium | reverse complement strand
CCTTCCAGGCCGGGGTTCGAGGTGACAGATGGGACCTGTGGTTGATGGTCATGCTGCTCGCTTGGAGCGGTGAGTGTCGAGGATCTCGATGGGTCGTCGGCCGGCCATGTAGTCGCCGTGGTTGCGGCGCCGCGTGTTGTAACGGATCAGCCAGGCGTTGGCCTCGGCTTGGAGTTGGCGGACCGAGTTGAAATGGCGTCGGTGGAACGCCGGCCGCCAGCACTCCTGGAGCATCGTGCCCTGGAAGCGTTCGCACACGGCGTTGTGGTTCGGTGAGCGGGGCGGGATGCGGACGTGGTCGATGCCCACCTCGGCCAGGTGGTTCCGGAACACGAGTCCCTTGTATTCGGGTCCGTTGTCGGTGAGGGCCCGGCGGACCGGGATCCCGAGGCGGCGCATGGTCTTGGTGGCGTGATCGATGAAGCGGATCGTGTCGGCGGTGGTGACCGGCCCGATGATCAACTTCACGATCGCCCACCGGGCACAGGTGTCGACGGCGGTGAGTTGGTACACCTTGCCGACCCCTTTGAGGTTCCCGATGTAGAAGCTGTCCAAGGCCACGAGATCGCCAGGACGCCCGGCCCAGTGGCAGAACCCGAACGGCTCGCCCAGCTCTTCGGTGACCGGTTCGGTGATGATCCCCGCCAGCGCCGCGATCGCCGCAGCACGAGCGATCCGCTGGCGGCGCCGGCCCAGGCCGTGGTCGACCAGGATCCGCTGCACGGTCGTCTTGCCGATCTCGTAGCCCAGCTCACAGAGCCGGTCGGCGAGCTGACGGCAACCCAGCGTCGGTTCGACCACGGCCACGGCGAGCAGATCGGCGACCACGTGGGTTGGGGTCTCGTTCGGTTGGGCCGGGCGGCGCCGGTCCTTGGGCCACAGCGCCTCGAGCCCGTACAGCTCGGCGGTGTTCTTCCATTCGTAGTAGCGGGTGCGGGACACGCCGAACTGGCGGCACGCGGCGGAGACGTTGCCGAGTTCTTCAGCGAGATCAAGCAACCGGACGCGCCGGTGGTAGATGATCTCTGCAGAGGTGGTCATGGTGATGGGTTCCTTTGGATCTGTGGAAGGAACCACAGGGTCCATCACCAGGCCCCTCTGTAGAGGGACCTGCAACCTCAACCCCCGGACAGGAAGCACTAGCCTTCCTGGCCCTCGCCGCGCTCGGGGCGGTCGACGACGGCGCTGCCCTTCGCGGCATCGACGAACCGGTCACCCGGGCGCTGATGGACCTTCGGTCAGGACCGCTCGACGGCGTCGTCAAGACGGTCAGCGCGTTGGGCGGGCTCACTGTCGTCGCCGCAGTCGCCGGCCTGTTGTTGCTGCTCGTGTGGCACGAGTGCCGCCCGCTGGCCTTGACGCTCCTGGCTGCCACCGCGGCGCGCCCCGTGGTGGAGTGGCTGCTGAAGGAGCTCATCGACCGGTCCCGCCCCGGCATCGACCGCCTCGTCCCCGGCAACGGGCCATCGTTCCCGAGCGGTCACGTCATGGCCGCCATCGCCATCTGGGGGCTGCTGCCCCCGGTCGTCGCGCTGATCAACGGCCGTCGCGCCGCGTGGTGGTGGTCGGTCGGGATCTCCGGCACGGTGATCACCTCGGTGGCGTTCAGCCGCGTCTATCTCGGCGTGCACTGGTTCACCGATGTCGTCGGCGCCCTCCTGCTCGGCGCGCTCTACCTGCTCGCCGTCGAGGCGCTGCTCGAGTGGCACCACCGGCGACGACCGTGCCGGGCCATCGATGTCGCCGAAGGCACCGCGCCGCCGCACGGCTGGCGGCATGCCGATCTCGCCGACGACGGGACGCGGTGACCGAGAACGTGGCGAGGCCCCGCACGCTGCCCCGCTCCGCAGGCTGTCGGACGCCGGGCACTGGGGCCGCCCTGGGCCACAACCGGTCAGCTATTTCACACCCACCAATAGCACGGTTCCACTGAGGCCGCTCTCGCCGCCCGACGCCGCCATCGCATCCTCGGAGCGACGACCGGGTTCAGCCACGCCCAGGGCGGGACGGGGAGACCGTGGCCGGCGAGCCATGCGGGGTAGGCGCCGTGGAGGAACGCAGTGCACTCCTCCACGATGGCGGTGACCGGATCCGGCGGCTCGGGGCGGCGCTGCGGAGGTGGCACGGGTCGCTGCCGGCGCCATCTCATGTTCGCCCCCCAGCGTCGGTGGGGCGCATCCGAACCGGGGTCCGGCGTGGCATGACACACCTCCTGTGGTGAGTTCCTGTACGACGGCGAAGAGTGGATGTCATGGTGTGCCCGAACCTGTCGACGTAGCGGTCCGGGTCGTAGCGGGTCTCGTCACCGAGGGCGCCGAGTGCGGCGGCCGCGGTGAGCAGCTTGGTGACCGACGCCGGGCGAGTAGGACCGGGTCAACGATCCCGCTGTTGGTCCATCTCCGCCGACGTCGCGCAATCGGGCCGAGACGGAGACTGAGCACCGTGGCCGAGTCAGGGCGGTCCGTACAGTTGCCCAGTGCAGGCCCTTCACGCCGACGAGGTCTGCTCGCCATTGCGGGTCAGCCGCAGACCGAATCCGCACTGGGTCCGGATTGCCTCGCGCCTCGGTAGCGCGACTGTGGAGGGCGACACGAACCAGAGGAGGCTGACATGCGAAAGGTCCTGATCGCCACGACGTTGTTCTTCGGCACCGTGATCGGGCTGGGACTGGCAACCGAACCGGACGGTACGCCGACGAGGACGGGGCCCAACTCGGCGAGCGGCGCCTACTCCCATGAGGTGCTGCAGCGGGACGCGGAGATGACACAGCGGATGTCCACACCGAATGCTGACGGGCCCATGCAGCGCGGCACGGTCCGCGACGCCCAGCTCGAGCACTCGCAGGACCCCGCCTTCGTCGGAGCACTCGAGCAGCACCAGGCAGACACCGATCGGATGCTGGGCCGTCCGGGCGGCCGGTAAGACCGTGGTCTCGGCTACCTCGTGGACCTCGGCCTCGGGCCGGTGCCGACGGCGTGCTGGGCTCGGCTGTGCGTCCGACCGGTGACCATTTCTCCCGGTCCGCCTCCGCTGGAGGGCACCATGACGCCTTCGCCGCCCACCGCCGATGAGTACCTGCTGCACTGCGGTGCCGACATGGCGGCGGGGGACGACGGCGAGCGTGTCGAACGGATCCGGCACGAGATCGCCGCCGGGTTCGCCACGCTGGCGCCGATCGGCCAGGCGGTTTCGGTGTTCGGCTCTGCGAGGACCGCACATGATGACCCTCGCTACGAGCTCACCCGCCGCATCGCCGCCGCCCTGGGGGCGGCCGGCTTCGCGGTCATCACCGGTGGCGGTCCAGGGTTGATGGAGGCCGCCAACCGCGGAGCGCGAGACGTCGGTGCCACCTCTGTGGGCCTCGGCATAGAGCTACAACACGAACAGCAGCTGAACGACCACCTCGACGTCTCACTGAGTTTTCGCTACTTCTTCACCCGGAAACTGATGTTCGTCCGCTACGCCTCCGCCTTCGTCGTCATGCCCGGCGGGTTCGGGACGCTCGACGAGCTGTTCGAAGCGCTGACCCTCATCCAGACGGACAAGATCCACGAGTTCCCCCTGGTCCTGGCGGGCGAGAAACACTGGGATGGCCTCGTCACCTGGCTGCGTCAGGTGGAAGCCCAGGGTTTCACCGACGCCGCCGACACCGAGCTGGTCCTCATCAGCGACGATCCTGACGAGATCGCCGCACTCGTCCAGGCTTGCCATCTACGCCGGCAGACACCGGGCTCCGATACACGGGGCCGTGAACCGAATCACTCGCCCACGAACAGTTCAGCCGCCACCCCTTGAGCTCATCCCCCACACGCCTGCCGGCGGACCGCACACGGGATGGCTCGTCATCCGGTGGCGAGAACCACCAGCTCGTCCCTCGAGGGGTGGTTGTTTTCCGCTGGCCGTCGTCGGGCGACCTGTGCGAGCCTCCGGAGGAAGCCGCTACTGGCGAAGACCTCGGTGCCGGGTGACACGAGTCCGGCGACGCGGTACCAGCCGTGCAGCAGTTCGGCGTCGAGGTGGGCGACGTCCTCGAGCATGCGGTAGGCACGCCAGGCGACGTCGCCGCCTTCGTAGCGGACGCCGGCGGCGGCGGCGTCGATCTCGGCCAGCCGGTGGCGGTCGGCGGTGACGATGGCGTCGTAGTGCGGTCCGAGCTCGGCCTCGGTGACGTCGTGCCAGGCGAGCGCCAGCCGGTATGGATCGGCCACGCCGACCGAGCGGAGCGTGTCTCGCAGCGCGACGGCGTGGAGGAGCGCGAGGGTGGTTCCCCGTCCGAGGGTGGGGTTCGTTGACGCCCAGGCGTCGGCCACAGGAATGACGCCGGTGACGGATGGCCGGCGGTCGGGGCACACGGTGCGCCGGCGGTCCTCGAGCCGGGTCATGACGTCGACGCCCGTGATCGGCTCGCCTGCCGCCACCCAGGGAGCGACGGGCCCGAGCGCCTGTGCCGTGGCCATCCACCGGTCGGGTCGGTACAGGCCCCGGAGATCGTCGTCGCGTGAGCTGGTGATCAGGCCCACGCCCCACGTCCCGCCCTCGGCGGGCAGTAGGAGCACCGACAGCGAACCGAAGTGACGCAGCAGCGGTGCCGACAGCGTGGGCACGGTGCCGTCGGCGCTGCGGAAGTGACGGCTGTGGTACACGAACCCGCTGTCCTCGACGACCTCGGGGAGTGCTGGCACGCCGATGGCGGTGAGCCACGTCGACAGCGGCGATCGGCGTCCGGTCGCATCGATGACGAGGTCGCCGAGGACCTCTCCGGCGCCGGTGCGGACGCCGACGACGTGGGGCACCGATGCGGTGGTCGCAGCACGGGCGAGTCCAGTGACCGCCACGCCTCGCCGGATCTCGATCCGGGGGTGTGCGACGGCCACGTGTGCGACCACGGCCTCGACCGTCGGCCGCCGCGCGGTCAGCGTGACGACGTCGTCGCCACCCTCGCTGCGGGGGACGCCGGCGAGCGGGTCGTGGCGCAGGGCGACCTTCTGGAGCGCTGCGGTGAGGGCGGGCAGCTCCCGTTCGGCGACCTGACGAAAGCGCGGGAGCACGTAGTAGAGCTGGCGGAACTGCGCGACCCCGCGGCGCTCCCACTCGTCCCAGGCATCATCGGGGTCGGGCGGTTCGTCGGCGTCACGTTCGAGGACGACGACCCGGTGGCCGTCGCCGGCGAGGAGCAGTGCGGTGAGGAGGCCGCCGAGGCCGGCACCGACGATGACGACGGTGCTGGGTGGCGTGGCGTGGGTTGCGGCTGCGGGCATGGGGAGAAGGGCTTTCGCGCAAAGGCTGCGCTCCGCCCGGCGGGGAGGCGGAACGCAGCCGTGGGGGTGGGGCCTGGCTAGCGCAGGATGGTTGCGTGGCGGCGGACGATGGGCAGCTGGGCCCAGCGGCGGCCGAGTCCGAAGCGGTCGCCGGCGTAGGTGACGGCGACCACGACGAGGGCCAGGGCGTAGATGACGTGGTATTCGACGAACGGGTTCGTCGAGCCCGTGGCCTCACCGGCGTCGGTGAACCGCGCCGGGTGCCACTCGGCGACCCACATCGAGGCCATCAACAGCACCCCACTCGCCGCAGCGAGACGCAGGGCCACGCCGGAGACGACGGCAGCGCCGACGCCCAGCAGGCCGAGCATGAACAGCCAGTCGACGACGACGTTGCCGGCGATGTCACGGAACAACCCGGCGAAGGGGCCGACGTCGACGTTGCTGAGGAACCCCTTGGTCGGGGAGCCACCGTTGAGCCAAGCCCGCTCGGCGGGAGTCGAGTAACCGAGGCCGAACAGCTTGTCGGCGAAAGCCCACAGAAACACGAAGCCGACGCCGAGGCGCAGAGCGGCGAGCCAGCCCGACGGTGCCCGGGGGGCAGCCTCCGGGCGGGGGGTCCCCCCGAGGTCGACCCTGTCGGACCGAGAGGGACGGGTGAGGGTTGGGGCAGTCATCGTCGGCTCCTTCCGCTGTCTTGATGACGGACTGTGCTTCTGGCGATCACGGTACGAAACCGGCTCGTCGGTGCCATCGGCAGAAACCACAGATCTCGCTTGCGGGCTCCTACGGAGCCGGGCGCCTGTCAGGTGGTCGTCTCGGTGAGTTCCTCGGAGCCCATGAAGCCGACTTCGGCGAAGCGGGCGTGCGCAGCCCGCACGGCTGCGATACCCGGATAGGCGATCGGCGTCGGTGACGTGCACGATGGGCTTCGTCGTCGCCGGGGCACCGGCGTAGTACACCTGGACGCAGACCGAATAGTCGGCGAGCTCGTGCTTCTCGCCGCCCTGCCAGATGCCCTTCACGTCGGCCGCCTGGTAGCGGTCCTTGTTGGCGGTCGCCAGCTTCTGGGCGCGCAGTCGGCACGACATCCACCTGCCCGAGCAGGCCATCGAGGGTTCCCGTCACTGGGACACCCGCTGTGTCCACCTCGGCTCGTGCCCAGGCCGAGGCCAACACTGCATAGCCCCGTTGAACTGCGACGCGGATCCGGTCGTCCGATGCCTCGTCGGCGACGCCCACGAGCTCCATGTCGTTCTGCAACGCAGTGCCGCAGGGCCGGCGTCAGCATCAACCTCAGACCCCGGCCGTCACTCGACCGTGAGTGTGCCCTCCATCCCGGCCTCTCGGTGGCCCGGCACGGAGCAGTAGTAGGTGTAGGTCCCCGGCTCGAGGTCGGAGATGCCGCCTTCGGCGGTCTCGCCGGCGTCGGCGGCGACGTGGGCGTCGAGCTCGTCGATGGTGAAGTCGTGGAGGATGTCCTCGCTGGTGAGCGCAATGGCGAGGTCCTCGCCGGGCTCGGCCGTGATCTCGTCCGGATCAAATGCGAAGTCACCTGCGACGACCTCGACCCGGCGGGCTCCCTCGGCCACGGGGCTGATCCCTTCGTCCTCGTGGTCGTCCATACCGGACATGTCGTCGTCCGGCATGTCCTCGTCCGGCATGTCCTCGTCCGGCATGTTCTCCTCGGTGCCGGGCATGGCGGGGGTGGTCGAATCGTCGTCGCCACCGCAGGCGGCGAGGAGCACTCCCGCCGCGAGGATGGAGCTGAGGGCGATGGTGGTTCGGTTCATGGAACTCGTTGTCCTTTGGGTCGATGTGGATGGTGTTGGGGGTTGGTCAGGTATTGCGGAAGTCGCCGGTGACGTCGAGCTCGAGGACGTGGTCCGTGTCGCCGGCGCGGACCGGGACGTGGACGGCGATGTCGTGCCAGCCGTCCATCCCGATGTGCATGGAGAGCTCGAAGCCGAGGTCTGCGGTGCTTCCTGGCTGGATGGTGGTGGAGTCGATGCTGAACGCGCCGGGGCAGCAGCCCTCGCGGACGTCCGGGTGTGGTTCGCCGATGACGATCGGGTCGCTGCCGGTGTTGCGCAGCGTCCATGTGGGCCGGACGGCGACATCGAGGGGCACGGTGCCGAGCTGCCAGCTGGCGCCGGTCACCTCCACTGGTCCGGCGCTGGCGGCGCCGGTGCTGCCGCCCGGGGTCTCGATGACGGGTAGGCCCATGGCGTTGATCTCCCCGGTCTCGACGGTCGCGGTCGGGGAGGTCTCCTGGCCGGCCACGGAGACGCCGATGCCGACGGCGGCGAACAGGCCGAGCGCGCCGAGGCCTGTCACGACGGCGATCCGCCGGCGGGGGCGGGGATGGGCGTGCAGCTGGTTCTTCGGGGGGTGGGGTGTCATGGCGGGCCTTCACGTGGGGGGTGCGGTGGTGGGTGTGGTTCCGAAGCGGTCGATGATCGCGGCGGGGATGTCGCCAGCGGGGGTGCCGGCGTCGGTGAGGTCGCGGACGAAGGTCGACTCGGCGATGCACACACCGCAGCCGGCGGCGTGGGTCTCCCAGCCCTGCCCGTCGGCGCGGACGAAGCAGTCGTAGAGGTCTCGGTGGTCGAGGAACTCTTCACAGCCGCAGTAGCATGGGGCCTCGCGGTACACGTCTGCGAGCTCGGCCGCGGCGCGGTAGTGGCCGGCGATGTCCGTCGACACCGACGCCAGCTCCAGCGGGGCGACGTGCGTGGGCGCGTCGCTGTCGCCGCCGGCGAGGGCCGCGAGCGTGCCGGCGATGACAGCGACAGCGACAGCGATGGGGATGAGGAGGGAGAGGGCGAGCCGGCGAGGGCCCGGCTCGTCCTCTGGGGTGCTCATGGGGCCTCGACCGGTTCGGCCGGCGCGTCGGTGCGGTCCGCCGTGGGCTGCTGGGTGCCGTTGCCCATGAGCACGGTCATGGCCACGATCATCGCCAGCGGGCACACGAGCACGGCGATGAGCAGGCCGACCCCGACGGCGGAGCCGCCGGCGAGGACCAGGTAGCCGAGTGCCAGGACCAGGCCGATGCCGCACAGGCGAAGGTGGGAGCGGTGCATGACGGTCAGCCTTCCGTTCCGGGATGGTGCTCGGCGTGGCCGTCGGGCATGGCGGCGCCCGTGCCGCTCATGATCGAGCCTATGGAGCCCATGGAGCCCATCATCGGGGCGTGGTCACCGTCGGTCATGGCGGCGTGCATCTGGTCGCACTGCTCGACGAGGTCGGCGGGCATCTGGTCCCGCATGGCGTCGTGCATCTCGTCCATGGAGGACACGTCCTGGACTCGCTCGGCGCCGGCCGGGCGGTTGCCCTGGTCGGTGGCGGCGGCGGCGACGCCGATGCCGGCACCGAGCACCAAGCCAGCGACTCCGGTGGCTGTGAGGGTGAGGATCTTGGACATCTGCTGCCTCCTGGTCGGTTCCTGTTGTTGTCCTCACTGTCGGCGCGTGATGTGGAGATGGTGTGGAGGTGGTGTGGAAGGTGGATGGAATCGCTGGACGGTTGCGCCCCGGCGCAGCGGTGATCCGGTAGGCAAGGCGCCATGAGCGCCACGGTCCTGGTCGTCGAGGACGAGTTGAAGATCCGAGAGCTGCTCCGCTCCTACCTGGAGCGGGAAGGCTGGTCGGTGCTCACGACGGGCAGCGGCGCCGAGGCGTTGACCATGGCGGCCGGCGCCGTGGACCTGATCGTCCTCGACCTGGGCCTCCCTGACGTGCCGGGCGAGACGGCCGCCGCGGAGATACGGCGGAGCTCGGCCACACCGATCCTGATGCTGACGGCGCGCACCGCTGAGGACGACCGCATCAGGGGGCTCGAGCTCGGCGCCGACGACTACGTGACCAAGCCGTTCAGTCCCCGGGAGGTGGTGCTCCGTGCCCAGGCGATCGTGCGCCGGTCGACGGCTGCGCCTGATGCCGGGTCGGTGCGCAGCTTCGGTGACGGCGCGCTCGTCATCGACGAAGCCCGGCACGAAGCCACCGTCGACGGCAAGCGGGTCGAACTGACCCCGACCGAGTGGGGCATCCTCTCCGCGCTCGCCGCAGTACCGGGCCGGGTGTACTCGAGACTCGAGCTCCTGAACCGGGTGCGTGGCTATGAGCTCGCCTCGGAGCGGGTCGTCGACAGCCACGTCAAGAACCTGCGCCGCAAGCTCGAAACCGACCCCCAGCACCCCCGCATCGTCGAGACCGTTCTCGGCGCCGGGTACCGCCTCGGACTCGGCCATGACCGCTAGACGGATCCTGTCACCGCTCTCGGTGCGCATCGCCGTCGCGTTCGTGAGCGTTGCCGTCGCCGCTGTCGCCGTGTTCGCCGGGCTCATGCTCGTGAGCGCCAACGATGAGGTGTCGAGTCTCGTCGTCGAGACCCACCGCCAAGACGCTGAGGCCGTCGCCGATGCGGCGGCCCAGGCCTATGAACACGCCGGCGGGTGGCAGGACGCGGACCTCTCGAGCGCCGCTGCGGTGGCGGCCCGAGGTCAGGCCGAGCTCACCGTGGTCGACGCCGAGGGAGCGGTCCTCGCCGCCCCGGCGAGCGAAGCGGCCGAGATGATGGCTCGCATGCACGGCGTCGAGATCCTCGACGTGGAGCGCGACGACCCGCTCGCACGACCGGTGGTCGTCGACGGGGCACGCGTCGGGACCGTCGAGCTGCGGTTCCCGAGCAGCCACCTGCCGGCGCCCGAACGCGAGATCCGCCACGCCCTCGTCCGGAACGCCTGGCTGGGAGCCGCGCTCGCCGTCGGTTCCGCCGTCCTGGTCGCCGGCGTCGTCGCCCGGGCGGTCAGTCGACCGATCAACGCACTGACCACTGCCGCACAGCACCTGGCAGCCGGCCGCCGCGACGTCCGGGTCGACCTCGACGACGCACCCGGCGAGATCGGCGCGCTCGCCGCCGCTTTCGACCGGATGGCCGTCGCGGTGGACGAGGAGGACCGTCTGCGACGCCAGCTCGTCGCCGATGTCGCCCACGAGGTCCGCACCCCGCTCAGCATCTTGCAGGGCACCACCGAAGCGCTCGTCGACGGTGTCCTCCCGGCCGATCCAGCGACGCTGGCATCTCTGCACGAGGAGGTGTTGCGCCTTTCGGCGCTGGTCGGCGACCTCGAGACGTTGGCCGCAGCAGACGCTGCCGGCCTCCGTCTCGACGTCGACTACGTCGACCTCGCTGACGAGGTTCGCGCGGTCGTCTCCGGTGCCGAGGTGTCTGCGGCTGCGGCTGGCCTGACCATGGAGGTATCGCTCGAGCCTGCGCCGGTCATCGGCGACTCCCGGAGGCTTCGCCAGCTCGCCACGACGCTCCTCGCAAATGCAGTCGCCTACACGCCGCCAGGCGGGTCCATTCGCATCACGACGCGCACGGCGGGGGATCAGGCGCTGGTCGAGGTCGCTGACACCGGGCCCGGGATCGACCCAGCTGACCTGCTCCGGATCTTCGACCGGTTTTTTCGTGGGCGGCGAACCGCAGACGCCTCGGGCAGCGGTATCGGCCTGGCCGTGGCCAGTGAGCTCGCCGCCGCCCACGGCGGCACGGTGACAGCCGAGAACGGGGCAGCGGGGGGCGCGGTGTTCACGGTCACTCTGCCGGTCGAGTCACCGATCCCCTGACGAGAAGTCGCGCCGAAGCGCTCGCAACGCCGTGGGTCCTACGGGGTGACCTAGCTCCACGGTTCCCCCCCCCGTCGCCCGAGCGGTGCAGAGCGGTCGGTGCGGCGTAGGGGTACGCGTCACTGCCTTCGCTACCCCATGGATCCGCACCCGGCAGCGAGGCGGCCGGTTCCACGTGAGGCCGGCGTGGGCACTCCTCATGATCGACCGTTCGGCGGCGAGGTCGACGAGCGCACTCGAGGTCCACTCGAGCTCGACCAACTGGGGGCACCCGCCCCGGGCTCCCCAGCTGTCGCCTTCGTCGTCGCTGACGGCCAGCGCTCGATCAAGGTCGACGCCCACCATCTGGTCCGGGTCGGTGGGGTCGATGGCGAGGTCGAGGAGCTGGGCTTCGCCTGCCCTCGGCTGCCAGGTGTGGCCGCCGTCGTCACTGACCATCACTCGCGCCGAGGTCGAGTCCGCTCCATACGGTCTCCCCTCGGCGACGACGAGCGCGTAGAAGTCGGCACCGCCGAGAAGCGAACGGGCGTCCACGTAGACCCGTCATCGCTCTGGACCCGGGCCGAGCAGAGACGGCTTGCCTCGACGCCCAAAGTTCTCACTGGATAGGTCGGGGTGCCCGGGTGGCGCGATCCGGGTCCGCTACCGATCAGGGATGTGGCTCCGCAGCGGACCCCACCGGGATGGCACCGTCGGATCATCCGCCCGGCAGCAGGATGGTCCTGTCGGACGCTCGGAAGTAGGGCCTCTGCGCCGATGAACGCCAGCACGACGGCGGCACCGGTGACGATGGCAGCGAACCCGGCCGCGCGGCTGCGGGTCGGGACGGGACCCGGTAGGTCCTCGAAGTACATCGAGAGCCGAAAACCCTTGCGTGGTAGGCCATAGAGACCACCGTGTTGATCGCTCCCAGGACCGCAAGCCAGCCATCGCCGGCGTCGATTGCGCCCGCGAACAGGCTCAGGTTAGCGGCGAAGCCAGCGAGGGGGGCCACCTATTGGATCCGGAGGCGACGGCAAGGTCTTCGCCGTGCTGGAGGCCGTGGCCCCGATCCGCGATCGAGTTTGAGCCCCGCAAGCCGGCCTGACCGTGCCGATCGCACGTCAGACGAACCGGGCGATGTTGCGCTCCAACCATCCGCGATCCACGGTTCCAGCCAGAAGGGCGCCGATCTCGCCGTTGGGCGGATGAAGAACGTCGTCGGGGTGCTCGACACGCCGAGGTCGAGCTCACGCTCCCATCCCGATCGAGGAGAAGGGATGGTCCAGCCCGTAGCGGCCGATGACCTCTCCGCCCGCCGTCTCGGTCTCTTGCACGTTCACCGAGACGACCTCGAATTCATCGTCCCGGTACTCCTCATAGGCCGCCCGCACTAGGGGGCACTGGCGTTGCAGGGCACTCACCAGGTGTGCATGAACGTCATCCCTGGCGACCGGACGTCCCGCCGAAGAGGACGAGCAGTCCTACAGTCACCGCGAGGAGGACAACCGGCAGTGCGCCGCGATCTACTTGCGCTTCCGGCGCTCCCTGACTCGCCGCACCGCCTCACGACGCCGCTTCCACTCCTCGCGCGTGACGCATCGCCATCCTCGCCCGTGTATCCCCGCTAGCGATCAGGTCGACCGCCGGCGCAGGACCCCCCCCCACCGGCGAACTCGCGCTCTCCGCATGGTGCCGGTGGAGCTGTCGGAACCGCGAACCGCCGACCAGGAGGGGCGCGAGGTTCAGGGCTCGCGATCGATCGACGTCGATGAGGTGCCTCCAACCGAGATGTCGTCGTCGCCGTCCTCGCTCACGTCGCTCCCAGGTTGGGTATCGGCGCTGCCGTCAGCCGGCTCCGGTTGACCGAAGCGCTCTCCGAGCTCGGCGTCATCGGGCACGTCTTCGGCAGGCACGCCCAGTTCGCTGCCGACTCCGCCAAGGCGTTCGACGCTCGGCGGCGGAGGGATCTGCGCGTCTGGGGGAGCGAAGGCGATGGTGTAGACCCGACCGTCCCGGTCGAAGCGGATGGATTCCAGATCCTCGGTCATGACTCGGTCGGGCTTCTGGTCGTCGGCGGCGGCGAAGCCGGTGTCCCACACCGCGACCTGCACGATGGGATCGCCGTCTGCGCCGTCGCAGCTGTCGTCGCCCTCGACGAACGTCTTGCCGCCGGGGACACCCAGCCGGTCGTCGTCGAATTGCTCCCCGCCACCCAGAACCTCGCCACCGTCGGAGATGAAGTTCTTCATCGTCGCCCGCTCGCCGGAGCGAGCTGTCGAGAACGGGTGCACGTGGACGAGGCCGTCGCCGTGGCCGTGGATGCCCCGGTTCTGCGGCGGGTGGTACTCCGGCAGGTCCGGGAGGAACTCGTCGCAGACGTAGAACCCGAAGGCTGCGTGCCAGTGGTCCTCGAAGGCGAGTGGTCGCTCGAGCGCCGTGGCCAGGCGGTTCTCGCGGGCGTACACCACGAGCAGTGTCCCGAGGATCACCACGATTGCGAGAGCAGCCGGGAATAGCACGTTGCGCTCTCCGGCGCTCCTCGCTCGCCCACCGGCCCTGGCGGCGCGTGCCACCTTCTTGCTCGAAGACGCCTTGCCCATGAGAGGTGACACTACACAGTGTAGGAGGTCGTCTCTCGGGCAAGGCGACCGGAGGCGGGATACGTTGCCGCGAGCACGGGTGCTAGGACGTGGCAGAGATGCGCGCTGGTGAGCTGCTCGTGGACGCCATTGCCCGGGTTCGCCCGCACCTGGTCGTCGTGGACGACAGCGACTTCCCCTCCGGCTGTCAGACGGCGCTCGACCGGATATCTCCGGAGCGGGTGATGGTTGTCGGGCCCGAATCGGATCTCGGGTATCGATCGCTGGCCCTGGCGAACGGTTCCGCGGCGTGGGGTGCAGCGGCCAGGTGGGCGACCACCTCAGCACGGCCATGCGCGCGGCGCTCGGCTGCCGTCACGCGTGCGCCGCGAAACGCTGCACGAGAACGGGAAGGAGTGTCCGCGTGAGCGTCGTCGACGTCGTGGTGCTGCTGCGCCTGTCTCCTGGATGGCCATCATCGCCGCCGCCATCTGGTTCCTCACCGGAAGGCGGGCCCCCTCCGGGAGCCGGTCGTCACGCGCTCGCGAGCTCCTCGAAGAGCGCTATGCGGGCGGCGAGCTCACCACCGAGGAGTACCGCGAGCGACTCCGCCGCCTCGGATGACGCCCCCGGTCTGATCGACCAGAGGAGCACCCGTGCCGACCGCCGACGAACGTACCAACGCTGGGAAACCGCGGGCCGAGAACAGGAGATCGATCACCCGTGGCTCATTGGTGGCGGTGTCGTCCTCGCCGTCACTCTCGTGTCGTCTGACGCCCCACCACCGGAGCCCCCCTGCGACACGCCGCCAGATCGCCCATGGCTGACGCCATCCCCCGAGCGGTGGTGCCTGACGGTGGTGTCGTAGCGGCCCCAGCATCGCGAGTGACGCAACTTGGCACCTCGGGGCGGTTTCCGGCCGCGCACAACGCTGCGATCGGGAGGGTGCAGGTGGTGGCAGCGCCGCCCGGTGCCGTCCGAGTCGGGGTCACCGGGAACCTGGTCGTCCTTCCCGGATCGGCGAGTCCACCGGCGGGCGCGACGCGGCTTGCCCGAAAGCCACGACTTCGAGAGCGATGACAGCCAGGCCGGCCAGGAGGAACGGCATCCGGAACCAGTCCAGGGGGGGAGGCACCTTGTGGAACGACTCGGTGTAGTGAATGAACAGGAAGTAGGCGCCGTGGAGCACGGAGAGGATCAGCACGGTCTGGGCAAGTCGGTGGAGCCACGTCCACGCAGGCCGGCCCAGCGCTCGCAGCGCACGATCCGACGACGTTGCAGCGAGAATGAGCCCGAGGACCAAGGCGGCTGCGCCGACCAGGTTGGCGAGTCCGAATCCTGGTTCCAGTCGCACCTCACGCCCGAGCTGGGGGACGAACTCGTAGCCGAGGAAGCGGCGTAGCCCCCAGCGCGCCCAGCCGTTGAGGACGAGCACGGCGTGCAACGTGGCCGTGAGCGCGAACCAGATGCCGAGCTGGCGACGCCAGCGGAGCCAGGACCGCGCCGGGCGAGCGAGCCGAGCGAGCGGGCCAACGGCCATGGTTGCGAGCAACAGCACATATGCGGTGTCGCCCACCGCCTTCCACAGGCGCATCTCTGCGTCCCAATCCGGCCGTGCCCACCAGAAGAGGGATCCGATGACGAGGGCGGCGCAAGCGACGAACACGTGCCTGGGCCACCGCCGCCGGCTTGACACCGAGGTGCTCAGATCTGTGGTCCGTGTCGGTTGTGCTGCGGTTCGCAGTCGCCGCACGCTCTGCTTCGACGGTGACACCGATCACCTCGCTGGCGTTGCTGCGGCGGCACGCTTCATCTGATCGGGGAAGCGGGTGGGGGCAACTCGCGCCGGGCTCTGCATCAACTCGAGTTGGTCCTTCTCGGGGCTCGCGGTACCCACTGGCGACGCACCGCGCCGGGCACAGAGGAGGTGACCCATCAGACGTAGACGGTGTCGCGGTCGAACAGGCCGAGGAATCGGGTCGACCACCCTGCGACGAGGACACCGAGGAAGAGGTACAGCTCCGAGTGGCCGAAGGGCAGCAAGACCAGGTCCTCGCCGAGCAACATAGCGTCGTTCACGATTGCGATGAGTGCGCCGAACCCGACGCCGAGCCAGCCGGCGACCCGGTGCCACCGAGGACGAACCGTGTAGTCGTTCGCAGGCGGCGAGTACCGGGCGGACGCCTCCCGTCCCCGCGTCAGCGGCCGGGGAGCGGAAGGGCCGCCGCGATGTTGTTTCGGCGCGCCCGGTTGGGCGCCCCTGGGGGTCACTCGTCCGGACGTGACCTTCCTGCGACTCATCTGACCGGCTCCTCGCTCCAGTTTGCTACGACGTCGTGTCGTAGCCTAGCGGCAGCTCGCCGTCGGTCTGCTTTCATGCGCCAGAACCTGATCATGTCCGGCCTCAGGCATCGCCATCCTCATCCCCCTCGCCGCCACCGGCGTGCTCGGCCTCGCCACCGCCGTCGCCACCCACGACATCGCCGAAGTCTTCGTCATCGCCAACGGCATCCGCTCCGGCCGACGAGAGACCGCCCCGGCAGTCGACGGCACCTCCGTCGGTACTGATCGGGGCGCCGCTGACAGCCTCGCCGCCGCTCACCGATAGAGCAGCACCTCAGTCGTGCGGCCGCTGTCGTTCGGGTACGACGCAAGGACCCGCTGAGCTCATGCTGCGCCACCTGGCGCCACTCGTGAGCACTCCAGGACCGTCTCAGGTGCGGGCCGCCTGGCGCCTCCGGTCGCTGCTGAGACAGTGTGTACGACGTTGGCGGTGGCGGAACGTCCCACACGTCGAAATTCAGCCAAGTTGAGTCTCCCCGACCCGAGTGAGCAGCCATGGCCATAGCTGAACGACCGAACACCGAGACCGACCGGCTTGCCCTCGAGGCTGGCCCCCGCCATGCGTCTCCTGACGACGCCCTGGGCGTGTTCCGGCGACCCCAGGGCGACACCGGCTGGCGGTCCTGGCTCTTCACCGTCGATCACAAGCGCATCGGCATCATGTACGGCGCCGCCGCGCTGTTCTTCTTCGTCATCGGCGGCATCGAAGCGCTGATAATGCGGACCCAGCTGGCCGCGCCGGAGCAGGAGATCATCTCGGCCGACCTCTACAACCAGCTGTTCACCATGCACGGCGTCACGATGATCTTCCTGGTCGTGATGCCCATCGGTGCCGCGTTCGCGAACTTCCTGATCCCGTTGCAGATCGGCGCCCGAGACGTTGCGTTCCCCCGCCTGAACGCCTTCTCGTTCTGGTGCTTCTTCTTCGGTGGACTGTTCTTCAACAGCTCCTGGTTCCTCGGCGGCGGTGCGGCCGACGGCGGCTGGTTCGCCTACGCCCCCAACACCTCGGTGGTGTTCAGCCCCAGCCACGGCATGGACTTCTACGCCCTCGGCCTGCAGATCACCGGCATCGCCTCGCTCGTCGGTGCCATCAACCTGATCGCCACGATCCTGAACATGCGGGCGCCCGGCATGACGCTCATGAAGATGCCCCTGTTCACCTGGATGACGCTGGTGACCCAGTTCCTCATGCTCTTCGCCATGCCCGTCATCTCCGTGGCGCTGTTCCTGCTCACCTTCGACCGGCTCTTCGACGCCAACTTCTTCGACGTGAGCGCCGGCGCGGATCCGTTGCTGTGGGAGCACCTGTTCTGGATCTTCGGGCACCCCGAGGTCTACATCATGATCCTGCCGGCCTTCGGCATCGTGTCGGAGACGATCCCGGTGTTCTCCCGCAAACCGATCTTCGGCTACGAGTTCATCGTCTTCTCCGGGGCCGCCATCGGGTTCATGGGCTGGGGCGTGTGGGCCCACCACATGTTCGCCTCCGGCATCGGGCCGATCTCGGTGGCCGCCTTCGCCGTGTCGACGATGTTCATCGCCGTGCCCACCGGCGTGAAGGTCCTCAACTGGATGGCCACCATGTGGGGCGGCAAGATCAGCTTCACCACGCCGATGCTGTTCTCGATCGGGCTGGTCACGATGTTCACCATCGGCGGCCTGACCGGCGTGTCCCACGCCGTGGCGCCGTCGGACACCCAGCAGACCGACACGTACTA
>CAZCJT010000015.1:0-18504 GCA_964498565.1 uncultured Acidimicrobiaceae bacterium | reverse complement strand
GGTCACGAGGGCCTCGCCACCCGTGTTCGGCAGGCTGCCGCCGAGGGCGCCGCCGCCGGAACCACCCGCAGGCGGAGCGGCGGTCTCGCCGCCGGTGTCCGTATCGGTGTCGGTGTCGGTGCCGGAGCCGTTGCCCGACCCGTTCCCGGAGCCGTTGCCCGACCCGTTGCCCGACCCGTTGCCGGAGCCATTGCCCGAGCCGTTGTCGGTCTGCGCGAAGGCGGAGCCACCGCCGATCACGAGGGCGGCGCCGAGGGCCGACATGGCCACCAGCCGCTTGGTCGTGGAGATCTTGGGCACCTGCTGCTCCTCAGGGAGAACGAGGGGTGACATCTGCCACCGGGAATTCGGATTGGGACGATAGCGCACCGCCCGGCGACGCGGGAGGGATCAGATCCCCGACTGCGTTGGGGGTGTGTTCGACACCACCTTCCCGGATTCCTCCTCGTTCGTGCCATTCGCGCGGCACCCGCGGTTGGCAGTCCCGACCCCGTGGTGGCAGGATGGCGGGGATGGTCCGCCCACACGCCGTAGTACTCCTCGCCTAGCGCCCGCCCGACCAACCCGTCGCGCGTGCGCTCCACGACCTCCCGTCTCGGGGGGTCGTCGTCGTTTTCGCCCGGGCTGCGGCTGTCCGGGCAACCTGGACCCGTTCGGGGCGGCCGGATGCCGCAGACCCTCGCAGCAGCACACACACAGGAGCACGAGCCAGTGGAACCGAACGAACCGACCAACGGCGGGGCAGCGCTCATCCGGGCGCTCGAGCTCGAGGGCGTCGAGGTCATCTTCGGCCTGCCCGGCGGGGCGATCCTGCCGGTGTACGACCCCATCATCGACTCCTCGATCCGCCACGTCCTCGTGCGCCACGAGCAGGGTGCCGGCCACATGGCCGAGGGCTACGCCCACGTCACGGGCAAGCCCGGCGTGTGCATGGTCACCTCCGGACCGGCGGCCACCAACGTGGTCACCCCGCTCGCCGACGCCTACCTCGACTCGGTGCCGATGGTGTGCATCACCGGCCAGGTGGCGTACGCCGCCATCGGCACCGATGCCTTCCAGGAGTGCGACACCACCGGCATCACGATGTCGATCACAAAGCACAACTACCTGGTGTCCCGGGCCGAGGACATCCCCCGCGTCGTGCGCGAGGCCTTCCACATCGCCACCACGGGCCGACCCGGACCCGTCCTCATCGACGTCCCCAAGGACATCGTCGACCCCACCAACCCCCGCTCGGCCATGAACTGGTACTGGCCGACCGACGAGGAGGTCGTCGCTGGCCTGCCCGGGTACCGGCCGACGACCAAGGGCCACCCCCGCAAGATCAAGGAGGCGGCCGAGCTCATCCTGGCCGCCGAGAAGCCGGTCATCTACGCCGGCGGCGGCATCCTCAAGGCCCGCGGCGCCGATGCCCTCAAGGAGCTGGCCGAGCTCACCGGCATCCCCGTCGTCACCACGCTGATGGCTCGGGGCGCCTTCCCCGACGACCACGAGCTGTGCCTCGGCATGCCGGGCATGCACGGCAACTACACGGCGGTGATGTCGTTCCAGGAGTGCGACCTGCTCATCACGCTTGGGGCCCGCTTCGACGACCGGGTCACCGGCAAGCTCGACGAGTTCGCGTCGAAGGCCAAGGTCATCCACGCCGACATCGACCCCGCCGAGCTGGGCAAGAACCGCACGCCCGACGTGCCCATCGTCGGCGACGCCCGCCTCATCATGGAGGAGCTCGTCACCACCATCCGCTCGATGCTCGACGGCGGGCGGACCCAGACCGACATCTCGGCGTGGCGCTCCACGCTGAGCGGCTGGCAGGAGAAGCACCCGCTCCACTACGACCAGCACGTCCCGGGGGAGCGGCTCAAGCCGCAGTTCGTGCTCGAGACGCTCCGCGACAACACGCCCAGCGACACCATCGTGTGCTCCGGCGTCGGCCAGCACCAGATGTGGACCAGCCAGTACTGGCACTTCAACCACCCCTACACCTGGGTCAACTCCGGCGGGCTCGGCACCATGGGGTTCTCCGTGCCGGCGGCCATCGGGGCCAAGACGGCCTTCCCCGACCGCATGGTGTGGGCCATCGACGGTGACGGCTGCTTCCAGATGACGGCCCAGGAGCTGGTCACCGCCTCGGTCGAGAAGATCCCGGTGAAGATCGCCATCCTGAACAACAGCTACCTCGGCATGGTGCGCCAGTGGCAGGAGATGTTCTACGACGAGCGCTACTCCGAGGTGTTCCTGTCCCAGGACGTGCCCGACTACAAGATGTGGGCCGAGGCCATGGGCTGCGCCGGCTTCCGGGTCGACTCGCCCGAGGAGGTCCTGCCCACGATCCAGAAGGCCAACGAGATCAACGACCGGCCGGTGGTCATCGACTTCCGAACCGACGCCGCCGAGAAGGTCTTCCCGATGGTCGCCTCGGGGTCGTCCAACTCCGAGGTCATGGTCCACCCCAGCCAGGTCGCCGGGATCGGGGAGCTGTAGATGCCCGGAGTCACCAACCCCAGCGGGGGCCACAACCTCAACAAGGCCGGCCGCCACCACACCCTCGTCGTGCTGGTCGAGAACCAGCCCGGCGTGCTGGCCCGGGTCGCCGGTCTGTTCGCCCGGCGTGGGTTCAACATCTACAGCCTGGCCGTGGCCCCCACCGACGACGACGAGCGCTTCAGCCGCATCACCATCGTCGTCGACGTCGAGTCGTCCCCGCTGGAGCAGATCACCAAGCAGCTGTTCAAGCTCATCAACGTGGTGAAGATCTCCGAGCTCGACCCGGCCGACTCGGTCGAGCGCGAGCTCATGATCGCCACCGTGAAGGCCGATCCGTCGGTCCGCAGCCAGGTGATCGAGCTGGTCGACGTGTTCGACGGCTCCGTCATCGACGTCGGCTTCGACGAGCTGTCCGTGGCCGTCAACGGCGAGCCCGACAAGCTCGACGACGTCGAGGAGCTGCTCCGCCCCTACGGCATCGTCGAGCTCCAGCGCACCGGCCGGGTCGCCCTGCCCAAGCTCGAGCGAACCCCGCCCCGCCTCAAGTCCCTCCGCAACCAGTCCGCCTGAGAGAATTTCGTTCCTGGGTCAGGCCTGGCCTGACCCACCCACGACAGAACCCCAAAGGAAGACGCAAGATGGCCGCAAACGTGTACTACGAGTCCGACGCCGACCAGAGCCTGATCCGGGGCCGCAAGGTCGCCGTGCTCGGCTACGGCTCGCAGGGCCACGCCCACGCGCTGAACCTCGCCGAGTCCGGCGTCGACGTGCGCGTCGGCCTCAAGGAGGACTCGTCGTCCCGGGGCAAGGCCGAGACCGCCGGCCTGAAGGTGCTGTCCGTCGCCGACGCCTGCGCCGAGGCCGACCTGATCGTGATGACCCTGCCCGACACCAAGCAGGCTGCCATCTACGAGGCCGAGATCGCCCCGAACCTCGACGACGGCGACGTGCTGTGCTTCACCCACGGCTTCAACATCCGCTACGGGCTGATCGAGCCGCCGGCCGGCGTCGACGTGATCATGATCGCCCCGAAGGGCCCGGGCCACCTGGTGCGTCGCACCTACACCGAGGGCGGCGGCGTGCCCTGCCTCATCGCCGTCGAGCAGGACGCCTCCGGCTCGGCCCGTGACCTGGCGCTGTCCTACGCCGACGCCATCGGCGGCGGCCGGGCCGGCATCCTCGAGACCACCTTCACCGAGGAGACCGAGACCGACCTCTTCGGCGAGCAGGTCGTGTTGTGCGGCGGCCTCACCGAGCTGGTGCGGGCCGGCTTCGAGACGCTGACCGAGGCCGGCTACGCCCCCGAGTCCGCCTACTTCGAGTGCCTGCACGAGCTGAAGCTCATCGTGGACCTCATGTACGAGGAAGGCATCGCCGGCATGCGCTACTCGATCTCCGACACCGCCGAGTACGGGGACCTCACCCGCGGCCCCCGCATCATCACCCCGGCCGTGAAGGCCGAGATGCGCAAGGTGCTCGACGAGATCCAGGACGGCCGCTTCGCCGAGGAGTGGGTCGCCGAGGCCAACGGCGACCGGGCCAACTACGACCGCCTCCGCAAGGAGGGCGAGGCCCACCCCATCGAGGAGGTCGGCCAGCGCCTGCGCGGGATGATGCCGTTCATCTCCGCCGGCAAGCAGTCGGTCAAGGACTCCGCCGGCGGCGCCCAGGACTGAGCGAACCGGGCCGCGGTGCACACCTCGGAGGCGTGCACCGCGGCCCACAACGGCCCGTCAGGCGCGGCGGCGGCGCTTGGCGCGGTCCTTGCGGTCGGTGACGAGGACGTGGCCGAGCAGGATCATCCCGCCGATGAAGGCGAGCACGAAGAACACGACCGCCAGCGCCGGGGCGCCGAGCAGCTCGACGTCGGTCTCCACCCGCATGGCCAGCGAGGCGCCGACGATCATGGCGGCCAGCACGATGCCGACGGTGAGCCGGGTGGCCACCTTCTCCATGCCGCGCAGGAGCTGGTCCTCGTCGATGGCGTCGACCTTGATGGTCAGGGTTCCGTCGGCCAGGTCGGAGAGGATCCGGTCGGCGTGCCGGGGCAGGTTCTCCACCATCCGGGCCGAGTCGAGGGCGGTGCGGGCCAGCCGGATCGGGCTGGCGCCCTCGGACACCTGGTGGCGCAGCAGGGCCCCGGTGTGGTCCTCGATGGTCTTGTTCGGGACGAAGTCGGGGTCGAGGCAGCGGGTGACCTCGTCGAGGTGCAGCAGGGCCTTGCCCACCATGGCCAGCTCGGCGGGCGGGCGCAGGTCGGCGTTGCCGCAGGCCCGTGACAGCTGGAGCATGACCGAGCCGGTGTCGAGGGTGGCGACGGAGGAGCCGGCGTGGCGGCTGAGCAGCTCGGCGATGTGGGGTTCGAGCGTGGAGCGGTCGTAGTCGGCCAGGCGGGTGCCGGCGGTCTCGAGGACCTCCACCGCGTGGTCGGCGCGCTGCTCGGCGATGGCCAGGGTGAGGTCGAGCATGTGCTGGCGTACCCGGTGACCGAGCCGGGCGACCATGCCGAGGTCGAGGAGCACGAGGCGGCCGTCGGAGGTCAGGAGCATGTTGCCGGGGTGCGGGTCGGCGTGGACCAGGCCCTTGACCAGGATCTGATCGATGTAGGCCCGCACCAGCTCGTCGGCGATGGCGGCGCCGTCGAAGTCGTGACGGGCGAGGGGTCCGATGTCGGTGACCCGGCGGCCCTCGATGTGGGTCATGGTGAGGACGCGACGGGTGACCAGCCGGTCGATCGGGCGGGGGACGTCGAGGTGCTCCCGATCGGCCAGCAGCTCGCCGAAGACGTGGAGGTTGTCGGCCTCGGTGCGGAAGTCGAGCTCGGCCACGAAGCTGGTGCGGAACGACTCGAGGAAGTCCACGAACGCGAAGCGGCGCCCGACCTCGGTGGTGGCGTCCACGACACCGGCCAGGTCGGCGAGCACCTCGAGGTCCTTGCGCACCGTCTGGGCGATGCCGGGCCGCTGGACCTTGACCACGACGTCGGTGCCGTCACCGAGGCGGGCCCGGTGGACCTGGGCGACGGAGGCCGCGGCCAGGGGTTCGTCGTCGAAGGAGTCGAAGATGTCCTTGACCGGCATGCCGAGGTCGTCCTCGATGACCTGGCGGATCTCGGCCACCGGTACCGGCTCGACGTCGTCCTGGAGGCGCTTGAGGGCGTCGAGGTAGGGCTGGGGCAGCAGGTCGGCTCGGGTCGAGAGCACCTGCCCCAGCTTCACGAACGTCGGGCCCATCGCCTCGAGGTCGGAGGCGAAGCTCGCGGCCTCGGCGGCCTCCTCCTGCGTGTCGCCGCCGGTGGCATCCAGGTGCTGGAGCTCGGCCTCCAGGCCGGCCTGGTCGATCAGGCCGGGGCGGGCGTGGCGGATGACCAGCCGGAGGACGTCGCCGTGGCGGGCGAGGCGTGCGCTCTGGCGTGACGGGAGGAGGCCCACGCCGAATGCCTACCCGTTGCCCGGCGTGATCACCGTGCCGTGCAGGTGGTGACCGCTGGCGACAGGATGCGCTGCGCGGTTGCCGCAGCGTCCTCGCCGGCGAGGCCGGCGGTGAAGATGGTGTCGATGTCGCGGTCGGTGATGTTCTCGTCCAGGCAGGCCAGGACCTCCTCGTCGGCCGTGCCGGCGGCGGCGATGCCGTCGAGCAGGATCGTCCGCACGTCGACGCAGGTGGTGTAGGCGTCGGCGAAGACGTCGACCTCGGCCGGTCGCAGGTCGCTCGCCGTGCTGTCGCTTCGCTCGCCCTGCACGCCGATGGTGATCAGGCGGCTGGCCGGGATCTCGTCGATGACCGTCTGCGCCACGCAGCGGGCCTGCCCGTCGTCTATGGGGAAGGTGGGCTCGGGCTCCTCGAGGATGCTGGCCGCCACCGTGTCGACCAGCACGTCGCCGACGTCGTCGATGCAGGTCTCCATCGACCGGGCCAGGACCTCGATCTCGTCGTCCTCGAGATCGGCGAGGTCGATCTCCTCCTCCGACGCCGTGTCCGTCCCGAACCCGAGCTCCGACATGCGCCCGACCCCCAGGCCGGCGACGGTGGACTCGGCCACGCAGTCGGCCTCGGCCTCGACGATCCCGTAGCCGGCGAAGGTCTCGTCCTGGACGATGCTGGCCGAGATGGCCTCGACCATGGCCTCCTCGTCCGACTTGCTCTCGTTGCACCCGGACATGGTCAGCGCGGCGGCGACGAGGAGGGCGGCACCGTTCCTCACATGAACTCCTCGAAGGAGGTGACATCGTCGCCTCGGAGGACGTCGTCGAGGGGCCACGATGTCGCGCTGGACGACGTGCTCCTCGCGTTCCACGGGTGGATTCTCTCACGAACCCGGATGATCGAGTCCTTCTCCCGCTCGGCGATGAACACGCCTCGTCGGCCAGCTGCGAACCGGTGTCCGTCAGCGCCTCAGGTGATCGACCCCACGACGTGATCGATCGCCCCCGTGAGCGCGCGCACATCCTCCGGATCCACTGCCGGGAACATCGCGATCCTGAGCTGGTTCCGGCCGAGCTTGCGGTACGGCTCGGTATCGACGATCCCGTTGCCCCGCAGCACAGCGGCGATCCGACCTGCGTCGACCGAGTCGTCGAAGTCGATTGTGCCGACGACGTGGCTGCGCTTCGCCGGGTCGGTGACGAACGGGCGGGCGAGCTCGTGGGCGTCAGCCCATCCGTAGAGGATCTCCGCGGAGCGATCGCAACGACTGGCGGCGAACTCCATGCCGCCGTTGTGGCAGAGCCACTGGACCTGGTTGTCGGCCATGATCAGGGTCGCCAGCGCAGGAGTGTTCACGGTCTGGTCTTTGCGGCTGTTGTCCATCGCATCCTTGAGGTCGACGAACGGTGGGATCCACCGATCCCCGGCACTGCTCCGGGCTTCGATGCGCTCGATGGCGGCCGGTGAGACAGCGGCGATCCAGAGCCCCCCGTCCGAAGCGAGCGCCTTCTGCGGCGAGAAGTAGTACACGTCGCACTCGGTGAGGTCGACCCGGAGGCCACCGGCGGCGGAGGTGGCGTCCACGACGACGAGGCCGTCGGCGCCGCTCGGCCGCCGCACGGGCATCATCACGCCCGTCGACGTCTCGTTGTGGGTCAGGGCGTAGGTGTCGACGCCGTCGAGGCCGTCGACCGATGGATGCGTACCCACCTCGGACTCGACGACGATGGGATCGGCGAGGAATGGCGCCGCAGCGATGCCCTTCGCGAACTTCGACGAGAACTCGCCGAAGGTGGCGTGGAGGGACTGGTGCTCCACGAATCCAGCAGTGAGGCCATCCCAGATGGCGTGCGTACCGCCGTTCCCGAGGATGATCTCGTAGCCGTCAGGGAGCTGGAGCAGCTCCGCGAGTCCGTTCCGGAGGGACCCGACCACGAACTTCACCGGCGCCTTCCGGTGCGAGGTGCCCATGACCTCCGGGGATGCATCGAGGACCGCCTGGATCTGCTCCGGGCGCACCTTGGAGGGCCCGGCACCGAAGCGTCCGTCCTTCGGCATCAGGTCGTCCGGGATGGTGATGTCGGGTGGGGAGGGAGCCATCGACGTGTCACTATCGCGGAGTCCCCGACCAGGAGCGAAACGCCTTGTCTGCGTCCCGAATCTCTGCTGCCGTCGCCGCGATCGCGCCATCCGCGACCCTCGCCGTCGATGCCAAGGCCAAGGCGATGAAAGCAGCCGGCGAACCGGTCATCGGGTTCGGAGCAGGCGAGCCGGACTTCCCCACACCGGCCCACATCGTCGAGGCCGCAGTCGAGGCGTGCCGGGATCCGAAGAACCACAAGTACAGCCCGGCCGGCGGTCTGCCCGAGCTGAAGCAGGCGATCGCTGACAAGACGAAGCGCGACTCCGGGCTCGACGTGGACCCGGGTTCCGTGCTCGTCACCAACGGCGGCAAGCACGCCGTCTACGCGGCCTTCCTGACGCTTGTCGATCCGGGTGACGAGGTGCTCCTCCCAGCCCCGTACTGGACGACGTACCCGGAGCCCATAGGTCTCGCCGGTGGCGTCACGGTGCCGGTGGTGTGCGACGAATCGACCGGGTTCAAGGCCACCGTGGAGCAGCTCGAGGCGGCCCGTACGGAGAAGACCAAGGTGCTGGTGTTCGTCTCGCCGTCGAACCCCACCGGCGCCGTGTACTCCCGTGACGAGGTCCGTGCGATCGGCCAGTGGGCTGTCGAGTACGGCATCTGGGTGGTCACCGACGAGATCTACGAGCACCTCGTCTACGGAGGTCATTCGTTCACCTCCATGCCGGTCGAGGTGCCCGAGATCGCCGACCGCTGCGTCGTGCTGAACGGCGTCGCGAAGACGTACGCGATGACCGGCTGGCGCGTCGGTTGGATGATCGGCCCCCGGGACGTCATCGACGGTGCGACCAACCTGCAGAGCCACTCCACGTCGAACGTCGCCAACGTCAGTCAGCGAGCAGCCCTCGCGGCCGTCTCCGGTCCCCTCGACGACGTGGCCACGATGCGTGAGGCGTTCGATCGGCGTCGCCAGACGATCTGGAAGATGCTCGACGCGATCGAGGGGGTGAGCTGCCTGGAGCCGGAGGGTGCGTTCTACGCCTATCCGAACCTGACCGGCCTCTACGGTCGTTCGTTGAACGGCCGCTCTGCGGACAACACGCTGGATCTGGCAGCGATCATCCTCGAAGAGGCGAAGGTCGCCATCGTCCCCGGCGAAGCGTTCGGCACGCCGGGTTACGCACGCCTCTCGTTCGCGCTCGGCGACGACGACCTCGGTGAGGGCGTCCAGCGCATCGCCGACCTGGTCGCAGGGGCGTGAGCCGGCAGGTCCGGTCGTACGGCGAGTGGCCCTCGCCGATCACGCCCGACCTGGTCGTCGCCGCCTCTGTCGGCCTCGGCGAGGTGCTGCTCAACGGCCCCGACGTCTGCTGGAGCGAGCTCCGTCCAGCCGAGGGCGGCCGGGTCCAGGTGGTGCGGCGCACGCCCGACGGCGTGGACCACGACCTGCTACCGGAGGGGTTCAGCGCTCGCACCCGGGTGCACGAGTACGGCGGGGGAGCGTGGCTGGTCGACGACGGGTGGCTGTACTTCTCGAACTGGACCGACCAGCGGTTGCACCGGTTGTCGCTCCGAGGTGGCGCACCGGAACCCATCACGCTCGAGCCGCCGACCCCGGGCGCCTACCGGTACGCCGACATGCGGCGGCTCGGGGACCTCGTGATCTGCGTCAGGGAGCGGCACGACGCCGGCGACGAGGCGGTCAACGAGATCGTGGCCGTGCCGATCGACGGCTCGGCCGAACCGCAGGTGCTGGTGTCCGGTCCCGACTTCGTGGCCAACCCGCGCCTGTCACCGTCGGGCATGCAGCTGGTGTGGATCCAGTGGGACCACCCGAACATGCCGTGGGACTCGACCGAGCTGTGTGCCGCGGCGATCGAGGTCGTCGATGGTGAGGTCCGGCTCGGTGAGACGGTCGTGGTCGCCGGCGGGGCGGGCGAGTCGGTGATCCAGCCGGTCTTCCGCGATGACGGCGAGCTGCACTTCCTGTCCGACCGGGACACCGGTTGGTGGAACGCATACGCCGTCACCGCCGACGGCGACATCGAGGCCCGGACGACCCTCGAGGCCGAGATCGGCACGCCCCAGTGGGTGTTCGGCATGTCCCGCTACGGGTTCCTCGCCGACGGTCGGATGGTGTTCGCCTACGCCAGCGAGGGGCTCGACCACCTCGCGGTGCTCGGGCTCGACGGCGCCATCACGGACCTGGAGTTGCCGTACACCGAGATCGCGTCGGTGGCGGTCCGCGCCACGTCGGTGGTGTTCGTGGGCGCCGGCTTCGACCGCGAGGCGGAGGTCGTGGAGGTGCCCATCCAGGGGGACGTCAACGCCCCGGTGGCCGGGACGCCGGTGATCCAGCGACCCGCGCGCGACCTCGGTCTCGATCCGGTCTGGTTCTCCGTCGCCCAGCCGGTGTCGTTCCCGTCCGGTCCGAACGGGGAGCGCACGGCGCACGCGCTCTACTACCCGCCGGCGAACCCGGAGGTGGAGGCGCCTGAGGGTGACGCGCCGCCTCTGCTCGTGCTGATCCACGGTGGACCGACGGCCATGGCCCGTGGTCGCCTCGACCTGGCCAGGCAGTACTGGACCAGCCGGGGGTTCGCGCTCGTCGACGTCAACTACGGCGGGTCGACCGGCTACGGCCGTGCCTACCGGGAGCTGCTGCAGGGCAGCTGGGGGATCGTCGACGTCGAGGACTGCATCGCCGCCGCGACCCACCTCGCCGACCGTGGCCTCGGCGATCGCAACAGGCTCTGCATCCGGGGCGGTTCGGCCGGCGGGTTCACGGTGCTGGCGGCGCTGGTCCAGTCGGACGTGTTCGCCGCCGGCGCGTCGTCGTACGGCGTGGCCGACCTGACCGCGCTGGCCGAGGAGACCCACAAGTTCGAGTCCCGGTACCTCGACGGCCTCGTCGGCCCCTACCCCGAGGCGAAGGCCATCTACGACGAGCGGTCGCCGATCAACCACGTCGACCGGCTCGACTCGCCGCTCATCGTCTTCCAGGGCCTCGAGGACGAGATCGTCCCGCCCAACCAGTCCGAGATGATCGTGGAGGCGCTGAAGGCCAAGGGCGTCACCGTCGAGTACCACGCCTTCGTGGGCGAGCAGCACGGCTTCCGGAAGTCCGAGACCGTTATCGCCGTGCTCGAAGCCGAGCTCGCCTTCTACGGGCGGGTGCTGGGGTTCACGCCGGCTTCGTAGATCAGTAGGCGGATGTGCGCTCTGGGATTACCGTCTCGGCATGAGCGCCGAGCGGCTGCGTCGCCTTCGGGCTGCGATCGTGGAGTACGAGCAAGAGTTCGGCGAGATCACCGCCGAGGAGATTGCGCACCAGGAGCGCTCCGACCGTAGCGACGCCCCGGTCGTCCGGGGCAGCCGCCGATGGATGGGCAAGGGCGAGTTCGTGGCCACAGTGCTCGCTCACCAGGCCGACTCGGCTCTGGACGACGATCTCGACGTGGTCTCGGGCGAGATCATCGACGAGGAGCGGTGATTCGTAGCCTCGTGACGAGTCCCGCGGGACCACTCGAGCCCTCATCGGCTCCGGCGTCGCTACCGTTGGAGGACATGCCGTGGCGATCAGCGATCACGATCGATACGAGATGCACAGGTGGCTCGAAGAAGCCGCCGGCTCCAAAGTGGCGGGGACGATGATGGCGCACCTCCCGCCGGTGGGTTGGGCTGACGTCGCCACCAAGCGCGACATCGAGAAGGTGGAGCTCCGGATCGATCGGAGCGCCGACCAGCTCCGGGCCGAGTTCACAACGGGCTGCGCACGCAGACGCTTGTCATCCTCGGTCTCAATGCGTCGATGCTCGGCGTGGCCCTCGCGCTCGTCAGGTAGCGACGCTCAGCCGGTCAGCTCCGGCGGGTCCTCGCACCCTTCGGGCCCGCCACCACCCCCAGCGGACTCGCCGGCGACCAGCGGCGGCAGGTAGCCGCTGCCGGCGTACGGCGACTCGAGCCAGGCGACGACGGCGTCGGCGATGGCCTGGGCCTCGGCATCGCGCACGTCGTCCTCCCGAAGGAGCGTGGCCTCGGGCTCGTCGGACATGTACAGCGCCTCGGCCAGGACCGACGGGACGCCCTCGGTGCCGCGCAGGACGCCGTAGTAGTCGCTGCCGTCTTGACCGAGCCGTGACCGCACGCCGGTGGCGTTGCCGCCGGACCACTCGTCGGAGAACGGGGCGAAGGCCTCGAGCAGGTGCTCGAACAGCACGCCGGCGAACCGGGCGGCGGCCGGCGTCTGGTGCTGGTGGTACACCTGCACGCCGGGACGGCTGGACGTCGTCGTCGGGCCGCCGTTGTGGTGGATGGAGATGAACAGCGGCGGGTCGAGGGCACGGGCGATCGCGGCCCGCGTCTCGATGGTGACCCTCGTGTCGTCACGGCGGGTCAGCGCCACCGTGGCGCCCATCTCCTCCAGCTTCGCCGCGGTCCGTCGGGCGACATCGAGGTTCAGCTCGGCTTCGACCACGCCGCTCGGCCCGATGGCGCCGGTCTCCCGACCGCCGTGCCCGGGGTCGATGACCACATGGGCACCGGCCAGCCGCTCGCCGTCGACCGTCGCCTCGTTGGCGCATGGCGTGAGCACGGTCCACGCCCCTTCGGAGCCGCCGGTGATCGGCAGGACCAGCCCGCCGAGGTCGATCACCCCGCGGCCGGTGGCCGGCACCTCCCCGAACGGTGAGAGCTCCGCGGTCTGGGCGCCGCGGCTCGAGCTCTGGGGCGAGTCGCCGTCACCGCCCCGCCCGAACGCGACCCAGGCCAAGGTGACGAGGAGCACACACGCGATGCCGAGGCGCGCGACGACGGGAAGACGGGCAAGCATGGGCGCCCCAGTCGTACCCGACCCAGGTGTCGGTCAGGCGACAGGTGAGCGTCGGGCGTAGGTGGCCAGGGTGAGGTCGATGACCCTTTGCTGGTCGAAGTCGGCCTTGGCCTTGGCGAGCGCCGCCGCGGACATCGATGCCCGGAGGTATGCGTCGTCGAGGAGCCGCTCGATGTTCGCCTGCAGTGCAGCCGCGTCACGCACCGACCCGAGGAGACCGGTGGTCCCGTGGTCGACGACCTGGCGGCAGCCGCGGATGTCGCAGGCGACGATGGGCAAACCCGTGGCGGCGGCCTCCATGGCCGATCGGGGGAAGCCCTCTCGGTGGCTGGCCAGCACGTAGACGTCGAAGGCCTGGTAGAGCCGCTCCGGGTCGTCGCGGTGGCCGAGGAACCGGACGCCGGCGGCCTCGGCGGCGGCGACGTCGTCGGGGGAGAGGGGGTCGCCCTTGTCGGGATCGAACGGCCCGGCCACCACGAAGGCGACGTCGTCTCGGGCGGCGAGGATGGCGCGGGTCGCCTGGAGGAGCTCGGCATAGCCCTTCTCCCAGACCAGGCGCCCGACGGCGCCGACAACGACAGTGTCGTCGTCGATGCCGAGCTCGGCTCGAACGTCGGCCCGGACGACCAGGTCGGGCTTGAACCGGTCGAGGTCGATGCCGTTGCCGAGGACTTGGACCTTGCTTCGCGGCACCCGGAGTCGCAGCAATGTGGCGGCATCCTCTTCGTTCTGCACCAGCTCGGCGTGGGAGAACAGGGCGGCGATCCGCTCGAGCACGTACACGGGGAGCTTGCGAGCCCACCGGTCCTGGGGTTGGGCATAGAGGCCGTGCTGGGTGTTGACGACGAGCGGCACCCGGGCCGCTCGGGCGGCGATCCGGCCGTAGACGCCGGGCTTGGGGTTGTGGGTGTGGACGATGTCGGGGCGGAGCCGCCGGAAGAGGCGGTAGAGCTCGAGCAGCGCCTTGGCGTCGCTGCGCAGGTCGGACGCTCGGGTGGCGTGGCGCAGGGGGTGGTGCACGATGCCGTCGGCCTCGAGGGTGGGCACGTAGGGCCCGGGCGCGGAGGCGGTGTGGACGTCGTAGCCGGCGGCCTGGAACGCACGGAGCTGCGGCCCGAGGAGCAGCTCCAGGCTGATGTCGGTGGTGGTGACGTGGAGCAGCTTCGGCATGCGGCGGCGAGCGCAGGTGTCAGACGTCATCCGTAGGTTCGGTGGCAGCACCACGGTGCACTCGAGCGGATGGCGCTCCACCGGAGGAATACCCTGGAGACGGTGACGTGGCGATCAGCGAGCACGACCTCGACGGGATGGGCCGACGTCGCGACCAAGCGCGACCTGGACCTGCTCGCGGCGAGATTGCGTGGCGAGATGCACGAGCTGCGAGCGGACGTGAACGAGAAGCTCCGGACCCACCTGGCGGTGATCATGGGGCTGAACGTGTCGCTCGCCGGCGCCGTCATCGCCGTCCTGCGCTGATGGGCAAGGTCTCCGCCTCGCTCAAGCGACCATCGTCCACGACCGCCTGCGGCTGGCAGCCGCCGGCACCGATGTGGCCGACCTCTTCGAAGCGGGGGAGGCGCCGGTCCGTGACCGGCCCCACGTCGTCGTCACCCTCGACGATGGCACCGCCGAATTCTGCGCAAGGTCCGCGGCGGCATGCGGCTGGAGAACGACGTGCGCGACCTCGTGAACCGCTGGCGGTACCGGGACGCGGTCCGCTGACAGCCCCACCCCGCAGGCGTATCATCGCCTCCGGGGTCGATGCCGACGGGGCGGACCCAGGGGAGGGCGAGTGATGAGCGCGGACGCGGTCGTCGATGGAGCGCATCCACTGGGACGGGAGGTGAAGCTCCTCCTGCAGGTGGCGATGGTCGTGTTCGTGTGGACCGTGGTCATCGGGATCCTCAACGGCACGGACATCGTCGACTTCGACCGCAACGTGCTGCTGTCCCACGTCCACGCCGGGACGCTCGGCTGGATCACCACCAGCGTCATCGCGGCGTGCCTCTGGCTGTTCGGCACGTCGGGCAGCGAGGGCGAGGTCCGCACCGGCCGGTGGCTGGGCCGGGCCACCGTGGTGGTGCTGCCGGTGTTCGCCATCACCTTCGCGTTCACCAACGAGGACCCCCGGGCGGTGCTCGGCGGGCTGGCCATGCTCGTCATCGTGTCTGCCCTGGCCTGGGTCGCTGTCCGAGCCCGGCGCATCGAGGTCAGCACCGTCCACCTCGGGTTCCTCGCCGCCGTCGCCACCTCGGTGGTCGGCGCCATCATCGGCGTGCTCGTCGCCACCGAGATGGCCACCGGCCGCGACGTGGTCGCCGACGGCGGCTACGACGCCCACCCGGCCACGATGGTGGTGGGCTTCCTCGTCCCGGTCGGCATGGCGCTGGCGGAGTGGGGGCTGCGGGGCACGGCCACGGGGCGGGCCGGCCGGCTCGGTTGGGCGCAGATGGGCCTGCCCTTCATCGGCGGCGTGCTGCTCATGGTGGGGCTGCTCCTCGACATCGACCCCCTGCCCCCGCTGGCCACCATCATCGAGCTGGTGGGCGTGGGCATCTTCTTCAAGCGGATGTGGCCGGAGCTGCGGGCCGTGGTGTGGGGCGATCGGGCACCGGGCCGCTACGCGGCGGTCGCCGCCTTCGCCATCATCGTGAACATCATCTTCCTCAACTACCTGGTGGGGGCCAACGGCGGCGACATCAACGTGGTGGGTGTGCACCAGATCCTCGCCCTCGACCACACCATGTTCGTCGGCGTGGTGACCAACGCCCTGTTCGGCCTGCACCTCGTGGCCACGGGGGGACGCACCCGCTGGCCCCAGGTCGACCGCTTCGTGTTCGTGGGGATGAACGCCGGGTTGGCCGTCTTCGTGGTCGCGCTGTTGGCGGAGTCCACCTGGATGATGCGCATCGCCACCCCGGTGCTGGGGCTCGCCATCCTCGCCGGCCTGCTCGACCGGACCCTCGCGCTGCAGGGCACCACGACCACGCGCTCCGACGTCGGGATGTCACCGGCCCCCGCCGCCACCTGAGAGCCCGTACCCGTGGCCGCCAAGCGGACGTTCGACGTCGTCGTCGCCGGCGCCGCGCTCGTGGTGCTGTCGCCGGTCCTGGCCGTCGTCGCACTCCTCGTGCGCCTGCGGCTGGGCTCGCCGGTGCTGTTCCGCCAGGAGCGAGCCGGGCTCGGCGGCCGCCCGTTCATCCTCACCAAGTTCCGCACCATGACCGACGAGCGCGGCGCCGACGGCGCGCTCCTCCCCGACGAGCAGCGGTTGCCTGCGTTCGGCTCGTTCCTGCGCTCGACCTCGCTGGACGAGCTGCCCGAGCTGGTCCACGTCCTGCGAGGCGAGATGAGCCTGGTCGGCCCCCGACCGCTGCCGACGAAGTACCTCGAGCGCTACTCGCCCCGCCAGGCCCGACGGCACGAGGTGCGGCCCGGGATCACCGGCTGGGCGCAGGTCAACGGGCGCAACACCGCCCGCTGGGCCGAGCGCCTCGAGATGGACGTCTGGTACGTCGACAACCGCAGCCTGCTGCTCGACCTGAAGATCCTGTGGCGCACGGTGCGGGTCGTCTTCACCCGGGAGGGTGTCGCCGAGGAGGGACAGGCCACGATGACCGAGTTCCTCGGCCCGCCAGAGGCGTAGCGGGGTGAGCCGTCCCACTGCTACGTCAGCACTGCCAGAACCGGGGGAGGTCGTTTCCGGATGGCGGGAGCCAACCGCGAGACTCGGCGGCAATGGCACGCATCCTCGTCACCGAAGAGATCGCCGACAACGGGCTCCAGAAGCTCCGTGATGCCGGCCACGACGTCGACATCCAGCTGGGGCTGTCCCCGGAGGACCTGCTCGGCGCGGTGAAGGGCGCCCACGCCCTGATCATCCGTTCGGCGACGACGGTGACGCGCGAGGTGCTCGAAGCGGGCACCGACCTGGTGGTGGTCGGGCGGGCCGGCATCGGCCTCGACAACGTCGACACCGAGGCGGCCACCGAGCGCGGCGTCATGGTCGTCAACGCCCCCCAATCGAACACGCTCTCCACGGCCGAGCACACCATGGCGATGCTGCTGGCCCAGGCCCGCAACATCCCGGCGGCCAACCGGTCGCTGAAGGAGGGCCGCTGGGAGCGCAGCAAGTGGACCGGCGTGGAGCTGGCCGACAAGACCCTCGGCATCATCGGCTTCGGCCGGATCGGCACGCTCGTGGCCCAGCGGGCCAACGCCTTCGGCATGAAGGTCATCGCCTACGACCCCTACGTCACCGACGAGCGGGCCCGGCGGGTGGGCGTGGACGTCGTGGACCTCGAGACCCTCGCCGCCCGCTCGGACTTCATCACGCTCCACCTGATCAAGACGCCGGAGACCGTGAACCTGCTCGATGCCGACTTCTTCGCCAAGGCCAAGCGGGGCATCCGGGTGGTCAACGTGGCACGAGGCGGCGTGATCGACGAAGACGCCCTCGCCGACGCCATCCGCTCCGGCCAGGTCGGCGGGGCGGCCATCGACGTGTTCGCCAGCGAGCCCACCACCGACTCCCCGCTGTTCGAGCTCGACGAGGTCGTCGTCACCCCGCACCTCGGCGCGTCCACCCACGAGGCCCAGGACAAGGCCGGCGTCACCATCGCCGAGATGGTCGGTCTCGCCATGGCCGGCGACTTCGTCCCCTACGCCGTGAACGTCGCCGCGGCCGAGGCGAGCGAGACGATCAAGCCGTTCCTGCCGCTGGCCGAGCGCATGGGGGCGATGTTCACCGCCATGAGCGAGGGCGTGCCCGAGGTGCTCGAGATCTCCTACGCCGGTGAGATCGCCGAGTACGACACCCGCATCCTGACCCTGTCGGTGCTGAAGGGCGCGTTCGGCAAGGTGAGCGAGGAGCCGGTCAGCTACGTGAACGCGCCGATGCTGGCCAAGGAGCGCGGCATCGAGGTGCGGGACACGACCTCGTCGGTGTCGCACGACTACGTCAACCTCATCACCATCAGCGGTGGGCACCATGCCATCTGCGGCTCCGTGGTCGGCGCCCGCCAGGAGCCGGCCATCGTGGCCATCGACGACCACACGGTCGACGTGCCCCCGGCCGATCACATGCTCATCGTCCGCAACGACGACCGCCCCGGGATGATCGCCGCCGTCGCGCGGGCCCTGGCCGACGCCGGCGTGAACATCGACGACATGCACCTCGGCCGTTCGACGACGAGCGGCGACGCCTCGCTCATGGTGCTGGCCACGTCGCCCGCCGTGCCGCGGGAGGTGGCCGACGCGCTGCGTTCGACCGCCGGCATCTCCACCGTCCACGTGCTGTCGTAGCGCCCAGAAACTGGCAGTGGTGGTGTAGCGGCGGGGCAGTGCTGCTACACCACAACTGCCAGTTTCGTCCGGGTGGCGCCTCGCCCGGCGTCAGCGCTTGGCGGCGCGGAGGCCGTCGGCTTCCGCGGCGGCGGCGTCGACGTAGCAGCGGTCGGGCGTGGTGCGGTCGTAGTTGAGCTGGCCGGGGGCGTGGAAGATCTTCGAGCTCATCTTCGCCTTGATGGGGTACCCGTCGGGACAGCCGCCGTCGGCGCCGGGAGCAGTCCACGACGCGGCCGGCGCGGGCGTTGCGTCGGGGACCCAGGGTGTGTCGGTGCGCTCGGTCGAGCCCTCGGCGCGCAGCGGCGGCCACGGCTCGGACGGGGTGGCC
>CAZCJT010000014.1:0-19237 GCA_964498565.1 uncultured Acidimicrobiaceae bacterium | reverse complement strand
CGTCGCCGTGGTGGCCGTTGCCGTGCGCCGGTGGGGACTGGCGCTCACCGACGAGCTGCTCGCCGGCTACACGACCAGCACTCCCACCGCCGGTGCCTGGTGGCTGCCGCAGCGACGATCGGATCGCCCGGTCGGGTGGGTGCACTGGGACTGGACCGGCATCGAGGTGCGCCGCCGTGACGGCACCGTCCGACAGGCCGCGGCATCCGGCGTGCCGGCACCGGGGTTCTACCCGTCGCCGCACGAGCCCGGGCGGCTCGAGCTGTGGACCGGCAGCCAGTGGACCCGCCGCTACCTCGATCCCGCCGAGCTCTGACGGGGGCCGAGGCCCGTCGGCAACGGCGGATCGTCGCCCTACCCTCGCGACGGTCATGACCCGCCGCTGGTTCACCGCCGATCTGCACTTCGGGCACCGCAACATCCCCCGGTACACCGGCCGCCCGTTCCCCGACACCGACGCCGGCGTCGAGCTGATGAACACCACGCTCATCGAGCTGTGGAACCAGACCGTCGGCGAGGACGACGAGGTGTGGGTCCTCGGCGACGTGGCGATGGGGCGCATCAACGACACCCTCGAGCTGGTCCGGGAGCTGCACGGCCGCCTCCACCTCGTCGCCGGCAACCACGACCGGTGCTGGCCGGTCGAGCCGATCCCCGGCATGTCGGGGAAGCACGTCAGCAAGGCGCTCGAGTGGGCCGACCGGTACCGGGACGTCGGCTTCGAGACGATCACCCAGGACACCCGGCTGACCCTGCACGACGGCAGCACCGTCCGGCTCAACCACTTCCCCTACGAGGGCGACTCCCACGACGAGGACCGCTTCGTGTCCGCCCGTCCCGCCGACGACGGCAGCTGGCTCCTGCACGGCCACATCCACCAGACGGCACGCCAGCGAGGCCGCCAGATCAACGTCGGCTGCGACGTGTGGGCGCTCAGCCCGGTGTCCGAGGACGAGATCGTGACGCTGATCGCGGAGGGTCCTCGGGATCGTGAGCCGTTGCCGTATCCGGGGACGAGCTGAGGTCTTCAGCGGCCCTCAGCCGGCCCGGCGCGCTGGGTCACGCATGGGCCGTTCGGCACCTTTCCCGCTCCGACAGCCGGCTGAGTCACGGGCGGGTCATACCTTCTCGTGAGCTGATCGGTGGGATCAGCACGAGCGGGAGGACACCTCTTCACATGACCCAAGATCCGTATTTCGCCGCGCCCGTCACGGTGCCGCGGCCGACCGCGGCACCGGCGATGCCTCCGCCTCCGCCGGTCTCGGCAGTGAACATGGGTGGGATCGGCGTCGAGCACATCGGCGGCAAGCCCATCGCATCGATCGGCAAGCGCATCGGCGCGTGGCTCCTCGACTCGGTGATCATGTTCGTCACTCTCGGCATCGGCTGGCTGGTCTGGGCGGCGATGCTCGCCGATGGAGGTCAGACGCCTGGCAAGAAGCTGCTGAACCTGCGGGTCCGCCGCCTCGACAACGGAGTCCCGGCCAGCTTCGCCAACATGCTCTTCATGCGCGGCCTGCTCGGCGGCGTCGCCGCCTCGATCGCCTACTCGATCAGCTTCGGCGTCCTGATGCTGATGCCGCTCTGGGACAAGCGGAACCAGACGGTCGTGGACAAGGTGTCCGGCACCGTCGTCGTCGACGAGGCCTGAGACGCGAGCGAAGGCGGACCGACATGACCATGCAGACAGAACGAATGACCGGAGACGGCCCATCACGGGAGACCGTCGCATCCGTGCCTCCACCGGTTGCACCTCCACCGATGCCGTCGAAGCAGACGGACGAGGGACGAGGGCGCCGGATGCTCGGTCGAGTGGGCGGTGCGTTCCGGGCGGGCGGGTGGCCCTTCGCCGTCGCACTCGTCGCGCTGCTCCTGCTCGTCGGCGCCGTCGCTGCGTCGACCGGGAACAGCCGTGCCGACGAAGCAGAAGCGGTGGCCGCAGCCGCGTTCGACCAGGCACGCGACGCAGAGGACGAGCGTCGAGAGGTGAGCGACCAGCTCGCTGTGGCCTCGACGAGCATCGAGGAGCTCCAGGCAGATGTGCAGCAGCTCGAGGGCAGGGTGGAGCGCTCGAAGGAGCAAGCGGCGCAAGCCGAGGTGGAGGCACGAGCGAAGGTCGAGGCCGACTTCGCTGAGCACCAGGCCGCCATGGATGCACGATCCTTCGAGCTCGACCAGCGCTCCGCCGGCCTCGACGCCCGTGAAGCCGCGATCGCGCAGACCGAGCAACGGATCGAGCAGAACTCGTTCGGCAACGGTGTGTGGGAGGTTGGGGTGGACGTACAGCCCGGCAAGTACAAGACGGCGGGCTCATCGTCGTGCTACTGGGAGAAGACTGATCGGTCCGGTGAGATCATCGACAACGACGCGCTCGATGGTCCGTCGACCGTCGTCATCGAGGCATCCGTGTTCACGTTCACCTCCCAGCGCTGCGGCACCTGGCAGCTCATGCCATGAAGCGGGCCTTTGCGCGTGGACTCGGAGGTGTTCTCCTCATCTCGCTCGTCGCCGCCTGTGGCGGCGAGGAGGAGACGGCGGCCGGCGACGACGTCTCGCCCCAGCAGTGCGTCACCGACCTCGTCGAGCTCACCGACGGCGACATCAGCGCCGCAGCGCTGGTCGAGCGCTGCGGCGTCTCGGCCGCAGAGGCCGAGGCTGCCGTCCCTGCGGCTGCCACCGCTTCGGAGCCCGACCCGACCACGACCACGACCGCGGAGGTCGTCGTCGAGGACACCCGACCGGTTGCCCCGACCACGGCGCCCGCCCCCGAGCCCGTGGCAGTCATGCCCGACATCGCGTGCGGCACGGACCTACAGCTCGCCCAGGACCTCGTCCAAGAAGCCGGCATCTTCTTCTCCCGAAGCGAGGACGCCACCGGTCAGGACCGATCGCAGGTGATGGACCGCAACTGGACTGTCGTCGCCGCCGAACCGCCGGCGGGCAGGCCGATCGGCGAGGACGAAGCCGTCTTCTACGTCGTGAAGGACGAGGAGTTCTCGGGCTGCTGACCGGATGGTCGCGCCCCTACGAAAGGACATGTGATGGAGACCACATCGATACTCGCCTGGACGCTCGTGCAGGAGTGTCCGATCCCAGACGACGTGAGCGCTCTCCTCGTGGACGGCGAGGATGCGGTCGCTGCGTACAAGACGTTCCGGGACAGTGCGATCTTCACGACCCGCCGTCTGATCGTCCGGGACGCGCAGGGCCTCAGAGGCAAGAAGGTCGAGGTGTACAGCCTCCCGTACTCGGCCATCAACATGTGGTCCTCGGAGAACGCCGGAGGATTCTTGGACATGAACGCCGAGCTCGAGCTGTGGACTCGAGCCGGTCACATCAAGGTCAACCTCCAGAAGGGCATCGACATCCGCAAGCTGGACCGGCTGATCGCACAGGCCGTGCTCGGGGACCTGCGCTCGTAGGACTCATCCTCGGGATCGTGAGCCGTTGCCGTATCCGGAGGTCAGCGGCGACTGAACATCCTGGACGGTGACGGCCAGGCCGTCAGGCCCGGTCGGCGCGTCCGGCCCCGGGCCGTCACCGGAGCAGCTCGACAGCACACCGCAGGCCGGGTGCGGCGGCCAGCTTCGCATCGGCCGTCAGGAGCGCGACGTCCATCGCCTCGGCGAGCGCGACGTAGGTGGCGTCGTAGATGGTCAAGTTCTGACGGAGCTCCCAGCAACGACCCATCAGCGGCACGTGAGGCACTCGGTCGAGACGGATGGAGCGGAGGTCCTCCATCGCCAGCGCCACCCGCCGCTCATCGACGTCGCCCGCGGCGGCGAGCCGACCCCACGCCGAGACGACCTCGATGTCGATGAGGTGCGGTGCGACCAGCCGTTCTCCCCGCAACCGCGCCCGGACCCGATCGCCGTCGGGCCCGTCGTCCGCGAGTGCGGTGACGACGATGCTCGCGTCGACGACGATCAACGGGCGTCGCGCGCGCGGCGGATGGCCTTGGCGGCGGTGCGAAGCGTTGCCTTGCCGCCCGCCCGCCCGCCGGCCCGATCGAGGACCTCGTCGAGCGTCGGAGTGCGCGCCTCCTCCATGAGCCGAGCGAGCAGGTACTCCTGCAGCGACATCCCCGCCGCTGCGGCGCGGCTGCGGAGGGTGGCGTGCACGTCCTCGGGCACGTCCTTGACCTGGATGCTCGGCACCCGCCCAGGGTAGCGCCAAAGTGGCGCTCCAGCATGCGTTCCAGCAGTGGGGTTGACGGCGGATCAGACGGCAGGAGTGATGGGCGCCCCGTCCGGTCGGTGGATGATCCAGCTCCCGTCGGGACGTCGCTCCGGTCGGTAGCCGTTCTCCTTGATGCGGTTGTGAAAGCCGCAGTAGGCGTCGCTGTTGCCGACATCGGTCGGGCCATGGTTGCGGGCCGGGTCGCGGTGATCGACCTGGAGGCATCCGCCGTGTGCGTCGCAGCCCGGCCACAGGCAACGCAACCCGCCTGGTGAGCGCAGCAGCGCTTGGAGCAGGGCGGCGGCGCGAGCCGAGCCGGTGAAGAGCCGCTGCCTGGAGCCGAGGTCGATCACCGTGCCCCGGCTGTCGACCACGACGCGCCGCACGTGGCCGACCAGGGCGGCGGCGAGCACGTCGGCAGGGTGCAGCGGCATGCCATCGAGGTCGTGGCACCGCCGGCCCTCGAGGTCGTCGTTGGGATCGAGGGGGACGTCCTCGCCTGCCGCGCGCCGCAGCTGCTCCTCGAAGCTGCGCTGGTCGATGACAACGTTCACCAGCGGCACCGGTGACACGGCATCGGCCGGCGTGGAGGCCGCTCGCACGAAGATCGCGTAGATGGCATCGGCCCGGCGCTGGGCGGGGGTGCGGGCCAGGTCGCCGACGACCGCGTCGGCGCCGACCCGCTGGCGCGCCTCGGCCCAGTCGGCGAGGAGTTCGGCCCGCTCGTAGCGGTCGAGGACGTCGCCCATCACGGCACCCTGCATCGCCCCGAAGGAACCGTCGAGCCACCAGGAGCCGTTGATGTCGGAGCGGACCAGACCGGCCCGTCGCCGCTCGTGTGACTCCTCCGCACCTTGGTCGGCGCCGTCGGCATCCGCGAGGCGCTCCCATTCCCGCAGCGCGGCGCAGAAGTCGTCGTAGCCGAGGACGACGGCCTTCTCGGCGAAGATCGGATCTGCGCCCAGCAGGTGCTCAGCCACCCGCGGGTTGGACGCCACCCGGGCCATCGCCCGGATGTGGGCCACGGGGATGTCGCCGCGACGGTACGCGGCCTCGACCAGGGGCAGCTCACGCAGGGCCCGGGCGGTCTGCACCCGGCCATGCGCCTCCGACCCGGACAACCGGCCGATGGCCTTCAGCGCACCCTTCGCCGTCTTGTGCCCGTCCGAGCTGAACGCCGCGGAGCGGTCGAGGTGCCCGGCGGCGCGGTCGGTACCGGCGTCGAGCCGTCTGCGCAACCGCTCGAGCCGACCGACCAGGGCCAGCTCCTCGTGCGCCGAGAGCCCGTCGAGCTCGGCATCGGCCACGCGCTCGACCGCGACCTCGAGGGCGTCCAGGGCCTCGTCGAGGTCCGATCGCACCATGGTCAACGACATGGAGGCACCCCCGTGGAGGTGCCGGGGGAACAGAGCAGACGCAGCACCTGCGTCCTCCTTCCAACCGAAGCGATGGTCGGCGCGGAGCCGACGAGTGGCGCACCCCGCCCGAGCGGGACCGCCTACCCACCATTCAACTCGGGGGGTAGGACAGGAACCCCGCGTCGAGGCGCCCAGCGTCTGCGCGGGTGGACGACGTCGGCGGCCTCGCCTGGGCCGAGCGGAAACCCCGTCAGACTGCAGCGATACCCGGATCCACCATGCCGACAGCGACGACCGGCTCCCTCCTCATCGGAGTCACCCTGCGCCGAACGCTGCCTCGGCGAGCTCGGATCCGAAGCGGCGGGTCGCGAGGTGGCGCAACACGTCGTTCTCGGTCGCCGCTGGGTGGTCGAGCAGGATGCCGACGCGAGCGAGGCTGTCGACCGAAGCGCACAGGTGGCGGAATGCCAGGAGCTTGTCGGTCTCGCTCATCGAACGCCACGCGGCGATCTGTCGCCTTCGAGACCGGGCCTCGGCTGAGGTGTCGTCGACGGGCACATCCGGACCGTACCGACGCCGTCCGACACCTCACGCCTGGTCGAGCACGGCGATCACGAGCTGGCCGACGACGGGCTCGAGCTGCCCGTACTCGGCGAAGTTCTGGTCGCCGGGCTGCTCGGCTCTGAGCTGACTGCGTGGAGGGCGACGCCGCAGCCGCTGGTCGAGCAACGGACGTACGGCCGGGCTGCGCCCGTTGGTGTGTGTGCGCTCAGGGCAGGTCGAGGACCACCGCCAGGGTGTTCGGCCCCGATCACGTCCTGCTCCTGCGCGAGGGGTTTCGCGCCACGTGGACGGTCACCCGGATCGACCCCGACACCGAGACCGCACCCTCGTTCATCCTTCCCGAGTCCCCCGACCACCTGCTCGCCGCCGGCGTCCTCGGGTTCGCCGCCCTGGTGGTGGCGGATCTGGTCGACGGGTCGCCCCATCTGCGCGACGCCGTCGGCCGGGCGCTCGACGGGGTGTCCGTCCGTCCCATCGACCTCGATCTCGCCCGGCGGGTCTTCGCCTGGTCGTCCGAGCTCGTCGACGGTCTGGTGACCGTGCTGCCCGGCAGCTCGATCGGTGACGGAGAGCTGGCGCTGGCGGCGAGCCACGGTTTGCGCGTCGCCGTGGCCGACGACTGGCCGACGGACGATGCGCGGTGAGCGCCGGCTGGTTGGATGAACCGGTGGACTGGCCGACCGCCACCTGGAGCGGCCGCCGACCGGCGACGTCGTTCGCCGTGGATCCGTACTGCTACCCCGGCACCCGACCCGACGGCTCCTACGCCGTGTCCGCCGACGTGGTGTGGGGCATCGACGCCGTCGACGGCGCCTGGGTCGACCGGGACACGGGAGACCGGATCGACCTCGCTGACCGCGCCCTCGTCCTCGCATACGGCTCCAATGCCGATCCGGCCAAGCTCTCGGGCCGGCTGACCGGGACGGTGTTCGCCCTGCGCTGCCTGGTCTGTGACCACGCGGCGGTGTGGTGCAGCGCCCGCCGCCATCGCGATCGTGCCGTCGTGGCCACCATCGAGCCCGACCCCGCTTGCACCGAGCAGCACTACGTCCTGGCCGTCACTCCCGAGCAGCTGGTCGAGATGGACCGGTGGGAAGGCCATCCCGACTGGTACCGGCGTGACCCGTTCGCGGGCCCGGTGCTCCTCGAGTCCGGCGCCGTCGCCGACGATGTCTGGGTGTACGTCGGGACCGAAGCGCGCCGGCCGGCACTCCGCATCGATGGCCGTCCGCTACGGGTCGCCGAGCACTGCCAGGCCGATGTCGACCGCCTGGTGGCGCGTTGACCACGAAGCTGTTCGTGTACGGCACCCTCAAGCCAGGGCACAGCCGCTGGCCCATCCTGGCGCCGCACGTCGAACCCGGCGTCCCGGTCGTCGACGACGCGGTCGACGGGCGGCTGTGGGCCACGCCGTGGGGCTGGCCGGCGCTGACCGACGGGTCCGAGACGGTGCGGGGCGTGCTGGTCGAGCTCCGCACCGATCGGGTCGTCAAGGCGCTCGCCGAGCTCGACGCGGTGGAGGGCGTCGGCTCCGGCCTGTTCCAACGGGCCGAGGTGGTCACCCGTGCCGACGTCAGCTGCTGGGTCTACCTGTGGCCGAACCCGACCGACGGGTTCGAGCCCGTTGACGAGGTCTGGTGAGCTCCCTCCACGAAGCCGTGCGGCACGAACTCCCGGAGTGCTGAGTCAAACGTCGTGTCGTGGATGCTGAAGGTCGGCTCGCTGACGTCACCGTCCTCGACCTTCGACCAGCGGATACGCCCCCTCAGGTCCCATCGCCTCGCGGACTTCCCACAACGAGCTCGCCGGGGACCGCTTCGGTGGCACGCCGGCGTCCCCGGCCCGCGAACCGGCCGTCGTCGAGGGCACGGTGATCAGAGCGTCGTCGATTCACGGCCACCGCCTCCCTTCTCACTGGATGGTGATCGGGCTGAGCTGAGCTGAGGTGCAGCAGAGCAAGACACGGGCCAGGGAGCGGATGGCCCGTTCGGGTCAAAATGGGGTTCACAGTCCATTTGGCTCTATCCGCTCGGTACGCCGGAGCAGATGATCGAGTCGATCATCGCTCGATGGTCACGAACGCGGCGGACTCTGAACTCGGAACTGGTGGGACGATGCGGCGACAGACGCCGTCGTCGCTCGGCTGCCCCGCGAGCAGCGTCCGCCATCGCTGGAGGATCCCCCATGGCCGACCCGATGATGCCGCCCCCGCCGCCCCCGTCCGCAGAGGCGTCCGGTGCGCAGCGACCCTGGTGGAGGAAGAAGTGGGCGATCGCCGTCGGCGTACTCGTCGTGATCGGCGCCATCGCCGGCGCGGACGAAACGGAGGAGCCGAACGTGGCGACAGCCTCGTTCGAGAGCCCCATACCTCTCGCAGACACGGAGGTCTCGACGACCGTCGCTCCGACGACGACTGAGGCCGCGCCGACCACCACCGAACCACCGACGACGACCACAGCGGCGCCGACCACGCTCCCCCCGACGACGACCACGACGACGGTCCCACCACCTCCGCCGACGACCGCCCCCGCTCCCACCGCGCCTCCGACCACTGAGGCCCAGATCCAGCCCGCGGCGCCGACGTCGAGTTGCTCGCCCGGGTACTCGCCCTGCCTACCGCCGGCGTCGGACTACGACTGTGCAGGCGGGAGCGGGAACGGTCCCGAGTACACCGGCACGGTGTCGGTCGACGGCAGCTTCGGTGATCCCTACGACCTGGATCGGGACGGTGACGGCGTCGGTTGCGACTGAGATTCGTGTGCGTGCAGCGGGTCGCTCCGAGCGTCACGTCAATGCAGTAGCAAGGTCGAAGGCGTTGGCGGACGACGGGAGCAGCCCTTGCTGGAGCCAGGTCTCTACGACCAACTGATCACGGACGTGCTTCTCGGTCATCTTGATGAATCTGCGGTGACGGGATCGGTCGACGATGCGGAGACTCCGTCGCGCTATGTAGCTCATGTCCATCGGGTGCTGGCAAGGGAGCTGCCGGGGGTTGATCCGGATCAGCGCCACCGCATCGTGGCTGAGATAATTCGCTCGCTCGGGGCCGATGGAGAGAAGCCGATCGACCCGCCGCGCCTGCTGAAGGGCGTGCCTCGGCGGAACTCGATCGGGGCCTCAGTCCTGCCGGCGGCTCCAGACGTGCCGCTGTCCCAGCATGACTTGCTGGTGAACGCTCGAGGCGAGCCACAGCTGGCGAACGAGCTGAAGAAGGAGATCGCCTCCGCCGACCAGGTCGACCTCATCGTCGCCTTCGTGCGTTGGTACGGCGTGCGCTTGATCGTCGGGGAGATCGAGGAAGCACTGAACCGTGGCGCCGAGGTTCGGCTGCTGACGACCACCTACACCGGGTCGACGGAACGGAAGGCGCTCGACCGGCTCGCAGAGCTGGGCGTCAAGATTCGGGTCTCCTACGACACCGCGGTCACCCGTCTCCATGCCAAGGCCTGGCTGTTCCATCGCAACACCGGGTTCTCGACGGCCTATGTCGGCTCCTCGAACATCACGCGGTCGGCGATGCTCGACGGTCGGGAGTGGAACCTCCGGGTCTCGAAGGCGGCCTCGCCTGCATTGTTCGACAAGGTCGTAACGGCGTTCGATGCGAACTGGGCTTCGGCCGACTTCGAGTCATACGACCCAGGCCGAGATGCCGACCGCCTCGACGCAGCACTCGGCCGGGGACGAGGCGACGACACCAGCGACGCCCTCAGCGGGCTGACGTTGACGCCGTGGCCCTATCAGCAGGAGATCCTCGACGCGGTCGATGCTGCCCGCAGGGTGCAAGGTTCGTACCGGAACCTCGTGGTCGCGCCGACCGGCACAGGGAAGACGGTGGTCGCTGCCCTCGACTACCGCCGCGTTCGCGAGGAGCGAGGAGGCAGGCTCTCGCTGCTGTTCATCGCTCACCGAGAACAAATCCTCGATCAGTCCCGGCGGACGTTTCGGGAGGCGCTGCTCGAACCGAGCTTCGGGGAGAAGTTGGTCGGCGGCGAGCGTCCGTCCGACGGGACGCACGTGTTCGCGAGCATCCAATCCCTGCACTCGCTCGGTACGCAGAACCTCGATCCTGCTGCGTTCGACATGGTGATCGTCGACGAGTTCCATCACGCCGAAGCGGCCACGTACCGAGCGGTGCTCGACCACCTCCAGCCGCAGGTGTTGTTGGCGCTTACTGCCACGCCCGAGCGCGCCGACGGGCTGGACATCCGGAAGTGGACGGACGGGCGCACAGCGTTCGATATGCGCCTGTGGCATGCGCTGGACCGGCAGTTGCTTGCACCGTTCCAGTACTTCGGTGTGGCAGACGAGACCGCTGCGATCGACCAAGCGTGGGCTGGGGGCCGGTATCAAGATCGCAAGCTTGGTGAGCTCTACACGGGCAACCACATCCGTGCCGCCCTGATCCTGAAGAACGTGAAGCGCATCGTCGCTGATGCGCGGTCGATGAAGGCGCTCGGCTTCTGCGCGACGGTGGAGCACGCGCAGTTCATGGCAGAGCAGTTCACGTCGGCGGGACTGTCGGCCGTGGCGCTGTCCGGTGATGACGCCCAGTCAGTACGTCAGGAACAGATCCGCCGCTTGCGCTCAGGGGAGATCGTTGCGATCTTCACTCGCGACATCTTCAACGAGGGTGTCGACATCCCGGATGTGGACACGATCCTGTTGCTGCGCCCAACCGAGTCCGCGACGGTCTTCTTGCAGCAGATCGGGCGAGGTCTGCGCCGCCACGGAGACAAGGACGTCTGCACGGTGCTCGACTTCGTGGCGAACTACCGCAAGGAGTTTCGCTTCGACCTCCGTCTACGAGCGCTTACCGGTATCCCCCGGCGCAACCTCGTGGAGGCCGCCGAGGAAGGCTTTCCGTACCTGCCGACGGGAAGTCACCTCGCGCTCGACCGCCAGTCTCGTGAATGGATCATCGAGCACCTCAAGCAGTCGGTGAAGACGAATGCGAAGGCGCTTCGCCAGGAGCTTTCATTGATGAGCCAGCTGCAGGAAGAGCGGCCAACGCTGCGGACGTTCCTCTCCGAGGCAGGCATCGACCTCGAGGACGTCGGGAAGGTGGGTGGCTGGGCGGCGCTGCAACGAGCGGCCGAGTTCGACGTACCTTCGCCCGGTCCGGAGGAGGATCGCCTGCAGAAGGGTGTACGTCGCCTGTTGCATCTCGACAACGTCGAGCGCATCGACACGCTCTTCAACCACCTGCGGTCGAGCTCGCTGCCCTCGGGGGAGCGCGAACGTCGCCTCCTTTGGATGGTGCTGGTGACTCTTTGGGCCGGCAAGGCGGCTCCGGATTCGCTGCAGGCGGCGTGGGCGGGGTTGCAGTCCTGTCCGGCGCTGGTCGATGAGCTGATCGAGACGTTGCCGATCCTGCGTGACCGGATCTCCCATGTGAGTCATCCGTTGCCCGACGACGACGTCCCGCTCGAGACCGGCGCCACGTACGCCCGAGACGAGGTCCTGGCTGCCTTTGGCGAACTCCGGCCCGGTCGCTACTTCTCGCACCAAGCGGGTCCGTGGTGGCATGAGCCCACCCAGACCAACGTGCTCTTCATCACGCTCCGCAAGACAGAGAAGGACTACAGCCCCGAGACGATGTACCGCGACTTCGCCATCAGCCCCGAGCTGTTCCACTGGGAGTCGCAGAACAACACAGCCGTCACATCGACCGCTGGCCAGCGGTACCTGAACCAGCGAACGAACGGTGCCCGAGTGCTGCTGGCGGTTCGTGAGGAGAAGCTGGACCCCTGGGGGGCGACGATGCCGTACGTCCTGCTCGGGCCGGCCGACTACGTCTCGCACCGGGGCGAGCGGCCGATCGCCATCACCTGGCGGCTTCGCCGCCCGATTCCTGCCGAGGTCTTCGAGCGGTTCAAAGTGGCGGCGGCGTGAGCGTCGGCGGAGCGCTCGGCAGGAGCAGTTCCACGCCGCTCATCATCGCGGTTCAGAGCTGTTCGAGAAGGGGGCTTCGATGAGGGGGAGCGCGTCCGAAAGCGCGGATAGGGACGCCGGTTTGCGCCAGGACAGCTGGTGTCGGACCGCCGATATCTGATGCGATCCACCCGCTCATCGGCCATGTCGCAACGCCAGCTCTTCAGTTGCGCTCGCCCAGGAGCCTCTGGATCTCTCGGATCGTTTCACCCACGTGACCGAGGCTCAACCGCCCGGCTGCGAGTGGTCCGCTGCGGTTCGCTCCGAGCTTCGGGAGCGACGCGAGGGCACGGGCAACGTCGTCGGTCATTTCCGCCACCTGACGGCACGCCTCTGATCGCGCCACCGAATCGTCTTCGCAGTTGGCGTGAAGCGTCGATGCCTTGGCCGCGAATCCGGCTGCGCCGAGCGCGTGGGCTCCCATGTGCGCGACTGCGGCGGCCTGCTCGGCGGCGTAGGCCGCCGCCCTCGCGGCCGGCGTGGGTGCGTCGCGAGCAGCTGCAGCGGCATCTCCGCCTCTACGCCGTACCGCGTCGCCGATGTCGACATCGCCCGTGGCGAAGGAGAGCGTCTGATCGATCGCAGCTCGCACTCTCGTGTCACCAGGCACTGCAGCCTCGTAGATCGGGAGAACTTGCTCGGCACAGTCGGCCGCCCACGCAGCGACCAAACGGCGATCGTCAACGCTGAGGGTCTGCGGAGAGCGTGCCACCCCGAGAAGCGTAGGTACGACCTGGTATCACCATGGCTGACGAGCTCCCCGCTCGCTTCCCCGAACAACGATCGAGGCGCCTCGCGAAGCGCCGATAGCGCGGAGGTTCACAACGGCGGGCAATCGGGTTCTTGAGCGCGCGTTCTGTGCGGCTCGGGCATCCCGTAGCCGTCGTTATGGGCTTTGCCTCAACGGAGTGCCCCATGTAGTCGGTCGGGTGCGGCAAGGACTCAAACAAGACGGTCACCGTGCGTCAGTAGTTTCGGCTCAACTCGCGCCGTAGGACGGCCAACTGCCCGTCAGCCTTCTGCTTCTCCTGGTCGTCCCAGTACTGCTGTCTCTCGGAATCCGTTCCATACACCGGAAACCCGACGCTCGTCCCTTCCCTCGCTGGAGGCACATCCTCAAGGCGCAACTCGGACGCGTGTCGGATGGCAACGAGGTTCTTGCTGAGGACCATCCCATCCGTGGCAAGGAACAGGGATCGCTTGACGTGCCGACTAGTTGACCCGTACGTATTGCCATCGTCTTCGAACGCTTCATAGTCAAACACATCCCACCCCTGGATGAGCCAGGACGCATGCCTTCTTCTGGAGGTTCCGGTGCCCCAGGCGTCGCTGATCCACTTGTGTGGCACACACGCAGGATGCTCGCTCGGGCAAGGGGGCAACTTGTCACCAGTCAGCTTTCGCCGCCCTACGACGACCTCCGCGCTGTGCATCCGTGTATGAGTTGGCCGGGTCGCGGTGAGCGCCAGCAGCCGCGCGCGCACCTTCTCGAGGAGCTCCTGCGCCTCAGAGTGCGTCGCCTGCACCAAGCGCGTCGCCGCTGACCCGCGACAGCCACTGCAAAGCACGTCTCCATAGCCGCCGGCGTGCCGTGAGCAGAACGTCTTCCTACAGCCGGTGCACTGCCTGGTCGCGGCGCGGCCGCACGCGCAGAATTCCACCCCTGCAGTCAAACACAGACCCTGGTGACGTTCGAAAGGGTCCCCCTGCTCCAGTGTTGCGACCCGATCTCCGTCTCAACCCTAAGGCTTCGCGTCGCTCTTGACGGTCGAGCGACCGTAGCGGCGCCTCCGGTGGACCGCCCACATAATCGGCGTTCTGGGCCAAATGCCCGAGACTACCAGAACACGGACGGGCCGACCCGCTCGGTACGCGCCGTTCGGCGGGGCCGCAGGGGGCCGTCGATCAGTTGATCGGTGCGGTCGATATCTGGTGGCGAGCGCGCGGCTCCGGGGATAACTACAACTCGTCGCCGTCCGCTACTCGGCGGAGCAGCTGATGAAGGTCGTTCTCCGCGACGTCGGCGGCGGGTTCCATCCGCTGTTGTAGAGCGGACTGGAGGTGTTCGATCACATCGGTCGGCAGCCCGAACTCTTGGAAGACGTCATAGGCCAACATCGATAGGTAGAGCGCTGCGATTGCAACTGCGTGGTGTGCTTCGAGCCACGGATCGGGCGGCGACAGATCAAAGCGGCCGGCGTGCTCAGTGATGTAGCGCTCCAGAGCCCGGAGACCGTGGGTGTCGAAGGCGGAATGTGATCGGTAGAGGAGGTCGTAGGCCGCGCTCACGTTCGCCGGCTCGTTCTTGGCGGCCTCCAAGAGGGGGCCTACCGCCCGTGCCATCTGCTCAACGGTCAGCCGGCCCCAACTGATGTCTTCCGTAACGTCTGTCCCCTCGTTCTGCTGGAGGCGCCGGGCGCGCTCCAGGTTGTCGACGGCTCGCTGGCGTTCATCCAGGACTTCTTTCGCTCCATCGACGCCGTTGCGAGCGGTCAGCACTCGTTCCTGACGAATCTGCTCGCTGGACATCCAGAGGTAGGAGTGCAGCCCCCCATGAAGAAGGAACGTGCCGACAAGCCAGGCCTCCCAGGCTCCTCGGGCGACAATGCCGACGGCGGCCGGCTTCTCTTCTTCGAGAAGCGCTAACGCGCTGCCCAGAAGGTCGGCACCGCGCACGAGGCAGCGGCGGCCGTCTGCCGAAGCGCCTGCTCGTTGCTCGAAGTCAGCAGAGGGACTGCAGCCGTGATCTCGATTGTGAGGTCGCGGCTCTGCTCGATGAGCCACCCTCGTTCGTCAGTCATCTCAGGCATGGGCACCAAGGTAGGAACTGTCCGGTAGAGGCATCCCGGACAACTAGCTGGGCTAACGCAGACGCCGTCCCTCAGCGGGCAAGTCGCCGGCCGCGAGACGCGCCGTTAGGTAACCGAGCGCTTGGGAACTACCCGCGAATAGGCGGTCGCGATAGGAGCGGATCCTGCGCTTCCCCTTGGCGTGTTTCCGTTAGATACGGACTGCGACGCCATCACCGTGCCAGGCCTCGTGGTCCCACACGGGTAACAGGAGGCGGTACCACTTGTGTGCCCTCTGCCCGTACTTGAACTCAACGATGGCGTTCGCGCCGAGGGCCTCCGCTTGGCGCACGAGTTCGTCTTTGATCTTGAAAAGATCCCAGTTCTGCCGGTTCTTCCTCACGGAGACCGTTCCAAGTACATGGCTCGACGGAGGAGCGGCGGCTTCGGTGAAGAAGATCCCGCCGTGCTCGGTTCCGACCAGACCGTATCGCTCGATCACGAACGCTCCCGCTCGAGGAGCAGGATCATCTCCTCGCGGTTCCCGATGCCCGACCCAATCTCGCCTGTGGTGACGCCGATGACCCGCCAACCTTCCGACGCAAACGAGTTCAGAGCAGACTCGAGCTTCTCCGGGTTGAACTTCCCAGAGAAGAACCGGTCCTTCTGGGTCAAGACCTTGTACTCGTACATATGTCCCACCTCCATCCGCCAATGACCGTGGCACGGTACTCCGGAACTCCCCGACGGTTGGGGACCTTGCCGAAAATGCTCCGGTCCGCCATAGGGACGGTTGTGAACCAGCAGTGTGCACATTCGCCGTGGGTCCTCCTCGGTAGGGGCGGCACAGCCGACCAGGCACTGATCGTCCGCGACCCGTGGCGTCAAGGGCCGCATCGTCACGGTCCTGCCGGTACCGGGCACCACGCCAGCACACTCCACCGATCGGCGCTCGGGCCACATCATCACTGGCCAGTCAGAGCACCCGCCGACGAAGCGCCGTTATACGTGTTCGTTCGTGGCCGCGTGGCGGGATTCGCGAGCGCGCGTTTGGCTCGTCGGACAGCGGTCACGCTTCCGCTCTACCGTGACTGAGGGTCCCCCGGGGACTCGCATTGCTGTCGTAGTCGCTGGTGGCTCACAGCGGGGCTGACGGTTCGACGCGCAACTCGCTCACCGTCGCTTTGCCGCTCACTCGCGCAACACGATCGGCTACAGATGAGCCGATGAGGATGCGGACTTCACTTCCGGTCGTAGTGCTCGCGGTCAGTCTCCTGTCGGCCTGCGGCGGGAATGACGATGGTGCCGCGAGCGAGGCGACGGCGAGCACGGCGGTCACGACGACGAGTCGGGAAGTGACCACGACCCGGAGGCCGACTACTACCCGAGCGCCCACGTCAACGGCTCCACCGACCCAGCGTGTCCCGACCGTCCGCTGGCGCCCGTTCGCGGAGGCGGCCGAGAACCTCGACGACGCCGATCTCTCGGCCATCGTCGCTGGGCTGGATGCCCAGGAGGTGGTGCCAGGGGATGACTGGCTCGTGGTAGGTGCGTCCAAGGCCGATCCGCACGGGAATGTCGGCCTGACAGTTGCGTCACCAGACCAACTGGGCGCAGGTGTCCGCGTCGATCTGTGGTCGGACACCAATCTGCTGTACGCGTCGATCCGAAAGGCACGACAGGATGTGTGGGCCTTCGCCCGCATGACGGGCGACGACCCGGTACGAGCCGCCAACCGGTGTGCGGGACGGGTCCGCGACGCGATCGATGGCGACGACGTCGTGGTGCTCTGCTACGTCTACGACAACCGAGATCGGTTCGAGGCCGAAGGTCGTAACGAGGCGGCCGAATCCTCAACCGGGTTGGTGTGCGCACGAGCGTACGGAACCGCCGACGGTGACAGCGACCCCTACGGGCAAGACCTCGGGTTCGGCGATCCAGGCTGCCCGGAAGGTGAGAGTGACACCGTTGGCACGGGAATCGAACGTGTACCCCTTCCACAGGGCGGCTCGTTCCAAGTCGCCGATGATGGAACGGGCGGCCCTGCAGACGCGGATGCCCGATCCTTCAGCGTGCCGGGAGTGACCCTGGATCAGCTCGTCGCCTTCTACGACAGCGCGATGGCGCCTGGCGCTCCGTGGCGCGGTTGGCCTTGGTGCGAGAGCCACGAGGAGCTCGATGAGGTCAACGAAAGGATCTGGTTCGATCGCGACAGATCCGGCACCGGGCTTCTGCGCGTGTCACTGCTCACCGATCCCGAAAGCGGCCCCACGGTGGTGGTCGCGCGACACGGCCAGTGCCAAGCAGCCAATAGCTGACGACGTCAGGTGAGCGCGAGTACACGCCGTTCTGCTGTGTGTTCGAGGGCTTATTGGCTGGAAGTATCGGCGCCCGATAGGTCCCTCTCCCCGCGGTCTCCAAGCGCAGGGACCACTGGATGGAGGCAGCCGAGGGCGCATCGACGACGCTACGGCGAGAGGACGGGTGACCGTCGTGGGCCCCCCGGGTAAGGCGCACCGTCCCGAGTCCAAGAGGTGCTTGAGCACCTGGCCGAGGACATCCACCCGGGGTCACTTGCGGACGCGTCTATTCGTCGGCCACGAGCTCGGCCGACTCGACCCAACGGGCCAGGATGCTGAACGCCGCCAGTTGCTCAAGCGCCTCATGCTCAGGCGGCTCCTCGCCGAGCGTGTGCGCAGCGCCGACGTTACGGAACGCCTGGAAGCAACCGGCCCCGAACGACACAGCCCCCTCCTGCATCGACGTGTAGGTCTCGCTGCCATCAGACGGGTGCACTCGGAGCCGCGGCCGCCCTGGCGCCGGATCGCTCAGACCGAAGCTCTCCTGCCACAGGCGCTTACCGCTGAGATCGCGCCTGCCGATTCGGTTCTGGAGCGCAGCGTCAACGGCGACCGCAGCGGCGTTGGTCGCAGCCCGTCTGTGATTCGACCTCCAGAGGCTGGCACAGGCGTCCCACACCGTCGGGTGCAGCGCGTCTGCGCGCAACGTGGGGCCCGGCGGCGGGCCGAGCGCTCGCTGGAGCTCTCCTGCGTTCTCGACGTGATAGGTCGCCTGGTCGACGTAGTCGGCCACATCGCCGTACCGGAAGTTCTCGAATGCAGTCAGTACGAGACGACCGTGCCCTCCGATGAAGAAGTTCGCCGCATCGGCCACGTGCCGGATCCGCTTCGCCAGTTCCGAGCGCAGGTCCTCGTAGCCGTACCCCGGTTGGTAGCGCGTCCGCTCAAGGGTGCGAGCGTCGGCGCTCGCACCCTCAAGGAGATCCAGCAGGTACTCAATGTCCACGGCTCCGAGCGTAGGTGCGGCCCGAACCCCCAATCGGAGATCGCACCCCGCCTTCGTCAGCGAACCGGCTGCTGAAGTCTGCGCACCACGGCGACCGGTCAGGAGAACGCGCAGTAAATTGGGCATCCAAGCGGGTCAGGGTTCGCTTGGCTGAGGCGGTGAGCCGCAAGTCGTGGCCGAGCTTGAGAATCCCGTAGGCGACTGCGACATGGCCGGGAACCTTCACGCCCGAGCGGCGACTCCAGTCTTGCAGCGACTTTGCGATGGGCTGCCCATCCTGGAGGTCGCTCTGGGCGATGCTTCCAGCCGTCCCCAGCATGTCGTTAACCACTTTGATGTACTGGCTCCGGTCGACGAGGTCCTCGGTTGCGGCGCCGTCCGGCAAACGGAGGATCCGGCTGGCGTCCACTCCGGCCTCGAGGAGGGCCCGCTCGTGCTTGTCGCCACCGGGATCCCCGTCTGTGAGGTAAACCACCTTGGCTGCAATCTCCTCGACGTTCATCCCGTAAGCGTGGGCGTTGGATAGTCCTGGAGCGATCTGGTAATCGAGATCGCTCTTTCCAGTGGCGAGTCTGATGAGCGTGGGCAGGAGGATCATGTCGGCGGCGCCCTCGGAAAGAACAGCCCGGCGACAAACCGAGAACGCTGCCGCTGAAGCACCCATGGCGTAGAGCAACGGGGTGAAGCCAGGCTCCTGGTTGGTCCAAAAGTCGGACTTCAGGTTGCTTGCGTCCCGTTGCTCCTCGTCCTTTGACAGGAGTCGGATGCCGGTTCCGAGATCGGACGGCAGGCACCCAGGTGAGTGGGTGGTGTAGAAGACTTGCGTCGCTTCGACATTCTTAAGCAGTACGCCTACCAGGTCCGCCTGTGCGTCGTAATGGAGATGCGTCTCAGCCTCGTCGATGAGAAGGACCGGGGGAACGGCGAGGTGTTTCGCTGCGAGGAACGCAGATAGTGCGATGAACGTGCGAAGCCCGTCACTCCGCTCTTCGATGTTGGTCACCGCTCCCTTGCGGTCAAGTGAGCATCCCCCTGTTGGGCGGACACCTCATATAGGGCTCTCCTGACCCCGATGTGGGTGGGATGAGAGCGGAAGCCCTTGTTGTAGCT
>CAZCJT010000013.1:0-19805 GCA_964498565.1 uncultured Acidimicrobiaceae bacterium | reverse complement strand
GCGCGTCGAGCGTGGCGAGCGGGTAGGCGGTGGCCAGGAGGGCGGTGGTCGCACCGTCCCCGCAGCCGACCGCCGCCACCCGTCCGCCGTAGTCGAGCCGGTGCACCACCGGGCCCATCGCCAGCAGCCACTCGGCCACCAGCGAGCGGGCCGCCTCCCGCTCCGCCAGGATGTCGCCCACCGGGTGGGCCAGGGTCGTGATCGCCATGTCGTCTCCTTCGTCGTCGACCACGGCAGCATCCCCGAGCGCCGTTCCCGGATCGTTCCCGACCCTGTTACGGGCGCGTCTCGTCCCGGTGACGACCTGGGTATCAACCACCACCCCGCCGCGACGATCAGGTACACCCATGGCCATGGCCATGGCCAACACCGCAACAACCTCAGGGTTCCCCGGTGCACCGATCGCGCAGCTCAAGACCCTGCTCGACCAGGTCGTGACCCTCACCACCGGGCAGGGCGAGGTGACCGGCGTGGTGCTGTCGTGCACGCGCCTCTCGGTGTGGCTCGTGGTCGGCGACGACGACGTGGTCGTCGCGCGGCGCGACATCACCGCCCTCCACCAGCACGCCGGCCGCGCTGCGGCCTGAGGGAGGCATCCGGCCGGAGTCACCGGGGCGGAGCCGGCTCCCGCGATTCGGCACCGCTTCGGAGGCGGCGGCAGGCTGGCGGGATGCCGAGTCCCGCAGCTCACGGCGACGACCTCGCTGTCGACCCCACGGTGGATCCGGCTCTGCGCACAGCGCGCACCCGCGCCGCGCTCGCCGTGCGCCGCCTCGCCGTGGCGATGGTCGAGCACGAAGCCGACTCAGCCACTCTGGAAACCCTCACCGCCAACGTCGAGGAGCTGGCGACCGAGGTGGCGAGCGCACCCGAGCGTGCGCCGGTCGAGATCGACCTGAGCCGCATCTCGTTCGAGCCCGTGGCCGACGGCGGTGACATCTCCGGGCCCGACTACTGCGTGTTCTCCGGCGACGAGCACCCCGCCGGCATGGGGGCGCGCATGTGGCGCGAGGGAGACCGGGCCGTCGCCGAGGTCACCCTCACCCAGCTCGAGGGAGGCCCCCCGGGCCGGGCGCATGGCGGCGTGATCGCCGGGCTCTCCGACGACCTGGTCCGTGGGCTGCTCATGGTCCTCGGCGTCCCGGCGTTCACGGCGTCGCTCACGGTGAACCTGCGCGCCGCGACCCCGCTCGGGGTGCCGTTGCGGCTCGAGGCGTGGCTCGACCGGAGCGAGGGACGCAAGCTCTGGGCACGGATCCAGGTGCTCGCCGACGGCGCACCCGTCGCCGACGGCGAGGCGCTGATGATCTCCTTCGCCGCCCCCGCCTGAGGCGCCGGACCTGGGCTCAACCGCCGGTGATCTCGACGGCCTCCACGGCGAGCAGGTCGGCGATCTCGTCGGCGTCCTTGCCCAGGATCTCGGACAGGACCTCGTAGGAGTCCTCCCCGACGCAGGGCCCGGGCTTGCGGAGCCGCCCCGGCGTCCGGGACAGCACCGCTTGCAGCCCGTCGTAGTCGACGGGCCCGATCTCGCTGTGCTCGAGGCGGACGAAGTAGCCCCGGTGCGCCACCTGGGGATCGAGGTGGAGCCCGGTCTGATCGTGCACCTCGGCGGCCGGCACCGACGGCTGCAGCAGCTCGACCAGCTCGGTCTGGTCGTACCCGGCGGTCCAGCGCCCGAGCTCGTCGTCGATGGCCGCCTCGTCCGCCTTGCGGCCGAGCAGCGTGTCGTACTCGGGTCGCGCCGCCCACGCCGGGTCGCCCATCACGGCGCGCAGGGCGGCCCATTGGGCGTCGGTCTCCACCGCGATCGCCACCCAGCCTTCGTGGCCCCGCACGTCCCGAGTGCGGTACACGCCGTGCGGACAGGCCCACGGCGACCGGTTCCCCTCACGGGTCGCCACCTCGCCGCGCGTCTCGTAGGCCAGGAGCTGGGCGCCGAGCATCTGCACGGCGGCCTCGTACTGGGACAGGTCGATGTGCTGGCCCTCCCCGGTGCGACGGCGATGATCGAGCGCGGCGATGAGCGCCGTGGCGGCGAAGCGCTGGCACACGAAGTCGGTGTAGGCGCCGTACACCGGCACCGGACCACGGTCGGGGTGGCCACAGATCTCGTAGAAGCCGGACAGCGCTGCCATGAGGTTCCCGAAGCCGCGGTAGTCGCGCCGAGGGCCGGTCTGACCCTGCATGCACGTGGACAGCATCACCATCCCGGGGTTGATGTCGCGCAGGTCGTCGTAGCCCATCCCCCACGCCGCCATCGTCTTCGGCGTGAAGCTCTCGAGCAGCACGTCGCACCACTCGACCAGCTCCAGGGCCACCGCCTTGCCGGCGGGGTGCTCGATGTCGAGGCCCAGCCCCAGCTTCGACGCGTTGTAGTCGGCGTAGAAGTGGGAGTTGTTGATGCCGGGCACGCCGTCGCGGAACGGCGGTGTCAGGCGCAGCACGTCAGGCCGCCTGCTCGTGTCGAGGCGCACCACCGTGGCGCCGTAGTCGGCCAGGTAGCGGGCGGTCAGCGGACCCACCCCCACCCACGACATGTCCCACACCTTGAGCCCGGCGAAGACGTCCGACCCCGGGGCGACGTCGCTCATCACACGGCTCCTGACTGGAAGAGCGTGGACCGCTCCTCGACGCTGTAGCCGGCCTCGGCCAGGACCTCGTCGTTGTGCTCGCCCGGTGTGGGGGCCCGGTGCGTCTCGACCAGTGGTGTCGCCGACAGCTTCGCCCACGCACCCGGGTACATCACCGGGCCCCGCTCGCCGTGGTCGACGGCCACGAAGTACTCCCGCGCCGCGAGCTGCTCGTCGGCGCGGATGTCGGCCACGGTGTTCACCGGGGCGAGCAGGAACCGGCGTCGCAGCGCCTCGGAGTACAGCTCGTCCTTGGTCTTGGTGAGCAGGAAGTCGCCGATCAGGGCCGACACGCGCTCGAAGAAGCCGAGCCCGTCGGGCGTGTCGGCCAGCCTGGCGAAGTCGATCGTGGACCAGTCGACCGACGAGAGCCACTCGGGCAGCCCCTCGGACTCGTCGATCCACCCCAGCATCGCCGTCATGATCATCGCCCCGATCGCCCCGCCCGAGATGAGCACGGTCACGTGCCCGTCGGCGCAGGGGTAGATCATGCGGAACCGGGCGTGCCCGTGGGCGACGAGCTGGCCCTGGCGGCTCACCTCGCTGCCCTCGAGCTGGGGGAAGGCGGTGGCGTTCATCAGCGTGCGGGTCGCCGCCAGCTGGGCGGCGACGTCGACGTGCTGGCCCTCACCGGTCCCCGCGGCGTGGAACAGGGCGATCATCGTGGCGACCGCGGCCTCGGCACCGGCCAGGTTGTCGTACTGGGGGACGGAGGGGCGCACCGGTGGGCGGTCCCGGTCGCCGGTGAGCCACAGCGGACCGCCAGCGGCCGCGAGCACCAGATCGGACGCGCTCCAGCCGGCCCTCGGACCGGTCTGCCCGAACGGGCTGACCGAGGTGTAGACGAGCGACGGGCGCAGCGCGGCGAGGTCGTCGTAGCCGAGGTCGCGCTCGGCCATCCAGCCCACGGGGAACGACTCGACGAGCACGTCCGCCGAGGCCACCAGCCGGCGCAGCACGGCCTGCCCGTCGGCGCGGTCCAGGTCGAGGGTCAGGCCCCGCTTGCCCTTGTTGGAGAACCACCACTGCAGGCTCTCGTCGGGGTCGGGGACCTCGCTGGCGAAGGGTCCGCGGTGGCGGCCGGGATCACCACCCGGGGGCTCGATCTTGATCACGTCCGCGCCCAGGTCGGCCAGCATCTTGCTGGTCATCCAGGCCCGCTCGTCGGTCAGGTCCAGCACCCGGTAGGGCGCCAGCGCGGCAGTGGGCACGGTGTGTTCCCCTTCGGTCGGTGTGCTCAGTCCACCGGCAAGGGTCACCCGCCGGGCACGCGATGAGCTGGGTCGGGCGGCACGTCGAGCTTGAACAGGCGGGCAGCGTTCAGGCCCAGGATCTTGGCCCGGGAATCGGCCTGGAGGTGACCCATCTGGCGCTCGATCGCCTCGGCGGAGTGCGGCCAGCTGCCCTCGTGGTGCGGGTAGTCGTTGGCCCACAGGAAGTTGTCGACGAGGTCGAGCTCCTCGGCCAGCGCCAAGCCGGCGCGGTCCTCCTGGAAGGAGCTGAACCCGGCGCGCCGGTAGTGCTCCGACGGCAGCATCGACAGCTTCGGGAACGCCCACATGTGGTGCTTGCGGTAGGCCTCGTCCATGGCCTCGAGCGCCCACGGCACCCAGCCGATGCCGGCCTCGATGGTGGCGAAGCGCAGGTCGGGGAACCGCTCGAGCACCCCCGACGCGCACAGGTTGGCGAGGGGCTCCATGGTGGGCGACAGCGAGTGGCTCACGTAGTTCACGACCGCGCCGCCGTGGCCGCGGGCGGCCCGCGGATCCCGACCGGTCGAGACGTGGAACGTGATCGGCAGGCCGGCGTCGCACACGGCGGCCCACAGCCAGTCGAACTCGGGGAGGTTGTAGTTCGGCGCCTCGGCGTCGTGGGCTCCCCACACCGGCTTGCACGGCAGCGTCAGCCCGCGGAAGTTGTGGTCGGCGGCCCAGGCGATCTCGGCCAGCGTGCCGTCGCGGTCACCGGGCGACAGCGCCGCCATCGGGAGGATGCGCGGCGCGAAGTCGGCGTAGGCCTCATGCGCCCACCGGTTCCAGGCCCGGCACATGGCCATGGCGAACACCGGGTCGGGTGTGGCCCACACGAGCAGGCCCTTGTTGGGGAACACGATCTCGACGTCGACGCCGTCGAGGTCGTGGTCGCGCAGGCGCTGGGCCGGGTCGGCGCCGGCCTTGCTGCGGGCCGTGTCCTCGGCCTCCATCGTCGAGGCCGCCTGGCTGGTCTTCAGCCGCTGCGGGCGCCACCCCTCGGTGATGAGCCAGGCCTCGCCCTGCTCGTCGACCTCCACGTGGGGGATGCGGGCGCGGAACTCCGGCTCGATGCGCTGCTCCAGCCAGTCGACCGGCTCGTTGGCGTGGCAGTCAGCCGAGACCATGAAGTACTTGGCCGGGTCGCCGGGGCGGGCGCTGCGGATCCACCCGTGGGCGCCCGGTGTCTCGAGACGCCACTGGTTGGCGGGATCGACGGTCGTGCTCATGGCCGGACGCTCCGCCACTGCACGAGCGTGTACGGCGCGTCGGCGTCGGGATGGTCCTCGAAGACCGCCTCGACCTCCGCCCCGATCACGACCGGCTCGGTGGGCTCGCCGAGCAGGTTGCCGACCATGCGCACCCCGTCGGCGTGCGGGAGCTCGACCAGCACCACGACGTACGGGCACGCCTCGGCGAGCGCCGGGTGCACCGGGTGCCACACCCGCTCCCAGCTGTAGACCACGCCACGTGGCTCGACGACCGCCCACCCGAGGTCGAAGGACCGGCAGCGGTGGCAGATCCACTCCGGGCCCCACTGGTGCCGGTCGCAGGACCGGCAGCGCTGCACGACCAGCTCGTGCCGGGCGGCCGCCTCCCAGTACTCGGTGTCGAGGCCGTCGGTGGAGGGGGCGGGAGCGGGCAGGCCGGGTGGCAGGTACGTCACGTCGATCACCTCGTCGCCGACAGGAGCAGGTTGCTGACCGGGGTCACCATCGGCCCCGACGTCACGAGCGACAGCTCCACGTCGGGCACCTGGCTGGTGGACGTGCCCCGCACCTGGCGGACCGCCTCGATGATCAGCTCGAGGCCGTGCATGTAGCACTCGGCGAGGTTCCCACCGCTGGTGTTGAGCGGCAGCCGCCCGCCGGGGGCCAGCAGGTTCTCGGGCACGAACAGCTCGTTGACCTCGTCGGGTTCGCAGAAGCCGTGCTCGACGAGGGCCATGATCACCCCGCCGGTGAAGTTCTCGTACGACTGCACGACGTCGATGTCCGCGGCGCTGACGCCGGCCATGGCGTAGAGGTGACGGGCCAGGCTCTTGAAGTTCGACGTGGCGTAGTCGGGGGCGTTGTGCACCGCCATTGCGTGGCCCCGGTCGGAGCCCTGCGCGGCGGCCCACACGTGGGCGGGCGGCTGGCGCAGGTCGGCGGCCCGCTCGGCGGAGGTGATGATCACCGCGGCGGCGCCGTCGTTCTCCATGCAGCAGTCGTAGAGGCGGAACGGCTCGACGATCCACCGGGACTCGTCGTAGCCCTCGGGCGTGAGGGGGCGGCCGTGCATCACCGCCCGGGGGTTCGCCTGGGCGTGGTGGTAGCTGGCCAGGGCCACCGCCCGCTGCGCCTCGGGCCCGACGCCGTGGTCGTGCATGAACCGCTGCACCTTCATGGCGAACATCTGCGCCGGCGACAGCAGGCCGTACGGCATCGTGTACGCCATCTGGCCGTGCACCGCCTTCATCGGCGGGGCCTGCCCGAAGCGTCCGAACTGGCCCTGGGCCAGCGCCCGGAACACCACGACGGCGTCGGCGTAGCCGGCAGCCACGGCCGCGGCGGCGTTGGCGATGGCCGCCGACCCCCCGCCCCCACCCCCGCCCCACACCATGTTCGAGAACCGCAGCTCGGGCAGCCCGAGGGCGGCGGCGATGCGGGCCGGCTCGTTGCGGTCGTTGCTGTAGGAGGCGAAGCCGTCGAGGTCGTCGACGTCGAGCCCGGCATCCTCGGCGGCGGCGAGGATCGCCTGCAGGCACAGCACGAACTCCGGCTCAGGGGCCTGGCCGCGCTTGTGGTACTGGGTCTCGCCGACGCCGACGATCGCCACCTGGCCCTTGATCGTGCGGTCGTCCCCCACTGGTGCCCACCCCCCGGTTGCGGCTCGGCCATCGTAGGAGCGCGGTCGACCGACCACAAGGGCTCTCTCGGCCGATCGAGCGCGAAGAGGTCGAAGGGCGCGTGGTGCCGAACGTCAGGCGCCGGCCGATGCCGTCCGGTGGAGCCACAGTGCGAGCAGCGGGTCGATGACCTCGAGCGTCGCCCGCCGGTAGCCCGAGGCTTCTCGGAGCACCCGCTTGCGGCGCAGCCGGTCGACGGCGGCGCGGGCTGTGCCCTCCCCCAACCCGATCGCGTCGGCCTCGGGACCGAACAGTGATCGGCCGTCCACGATCAGCCCGAGGGTCCAGCGCTCGTGGTGGTCGAAGGTGCCCCACAGGTCAGCGAAGCCGGCCGCCGCCTCGGACAGGACGGCCTCGAGCGCGGCATCGACGTCGGCCACGTCGGCAACCCCGCCCACGTCGGTGCGGTGCCACAGCTCGTCGGCCAGGCGCATCGCCCGCTGCGGGTGCCCGCCGGTGACGGTCAGGTACAGCTCCAGGGCCGGTCCGCTGATGCGCCGGTCCGTGCCGGAGAAGCGCTCGGTCACGAAGCCGCCGAGGAGGGCGAGGTCGAAGGTCTCGAGGCGGAACCGCTCGGCCTGCCCGTACAGCGGGCGCTCGCCGTGGTCGAACAGCCCCAGCAGGATCGACTCCTCGCTGCCCTGGAAGATGTAGGAGACCCGGTCGGCGTGGTGCTGCACCTGGCTGCGGATGATGGCGTCGGCACCGTCGATCGGGGCGATCTCCTGGAACTCGTCGAGCACGACGAGGACCCGCCGGCCGGTCCGCTCGGCGACCTCCACCGGCACGGCGAGCACCGATTCGAGCGGGCCCGGGTCGTTCGGGTCCCGGTGGCGCAGGGAGACGGCGAGGCTGCCGGCGCTCAGGCTGGCGATCCGGCTGGCGACGTGGTCGAGCACCTGCTGGGGCAGCGACGCCGGCAGCTCGCGCCAGGCCGCGGCGAGGCGCTGGGCAAGCATGCCGAGGTCCCGCACACCCTGGAGGTCCGCGATCACCACGATCGGATCGCCGTCGGCCACCCGCCGGAGCCGGTGGACCAACGTCGTCTTCCCGAAGCGTCGCGGCGCGGTGAGCAGGACGAACCGGCCCGCCCGGGCCCGGTCGAGCAGCCCGGAGACGACGTCGTCCCGCCCGACCGGATCGTCCGGGGCCAGCTCCGCGAACCGGAACGGGGAACTGGTGACCGGCGGCACGGAACAAGCCTATACCCACAGGTGCTGCCCTGAGCACGGAAACCTGCTCTCAGCAGCACCTTTCGCTGCTGGCGCGAGCACCCCGTATGCTGGCAGCGTGGCTGAGTTCATCTACACCATGCACAAGGTCTCCCGGTTCTACCCGCCGGACCGGGAGGTGCTGAAGGACGTCTCCATCTCGTTCTTCCCGGGGGCCAAGATCGGCGTGATCGGCCACAACGGCTCGGGCAAGTCGTCGCTGCTGAAGATCATGGCCGGGGTCGACGACGAGTACACCGGCCAGGCCCGGCTGAGCCCGGGGTATTCGGTGGGGTACCTGTCGCAGGAGCCCCAGCTCGATCCGTCCAAGGACGTGCGCGGCAACATCATGGACGGCGTGGCCGACGTCGCCGCCCTCCAGGAGGAGTACGACGCCCTCCTCGCCTCCTACGCCGACCCCGACGCCGACTACGAGAAGATCGGCGCCCGCCAGGCCGAGCTCGAGGCCAAGATGTCGGCCAGCGGCGTCGACGACGTGGACCGCACGGTCGACATCGCCATGGACGCGCTGCGCACCCCGCCCGGCGACGCCGACGTCAGCGTGCTCTCAGGAGGCGAGCGCCGACGCGTCGCCCTGTGCCGGCTCCTGCTGTCCAAGCCCGATCTGCTGCTGCTCGACGAGCCCACCAACCACCTCGACGCCGAGTCGGTGGGCTGGCTCGAGCGCACGCTGAAGGACTACCCGGGCGCCGTCCTGGCCGTCACCCACGATCGCTACTTCCTCGACAACGTGGCCCAGTGGATCCTCGAGCTCGACCGCGGTCGGGGCTACCCCTTCGAGGGCAACTACTCGGGCTGGCTCGAGCAGAAGCAGGCCCGCCTGCGACAGGAGGAGAAGGCCGACGAGCGCAAGCGCGAGACGCTCGAGCGTGAGCTCGAGTGGATCCGCATGTCGCCGAAGGCCAAGCAGGCCAAGGGCCGCGCCCGCCTCAACTCCTACGAGCAGCTGCGCTCGGAGGCCGACCAGGGCGCCGGCCGCCTGGACAAGCTGGAGATCGCCATCCCGCCGGGCAACCGCCTCGGCGACCAGGTGATCGACTTCCAGGACGTGACGAAGGGCTTCGAGGACCGCCTCCTCATCGAGGACCTCAGCTTCCGCCTGCCGCCGGCCGGCATCGTCGGCGTCATCGGACCCAACGGCGCCGGCAAGACCACCATGTTCAAGCTCATCACGGGGGCCGAGAAGCCCGACGGCGGCGACATCGTCATCGGCAAGACGGTGGAGCTGTCCTACGTCGACCAGGACCGCGACGTCCTCGACGACGAGCGCACCGTGTACGAGGAGATCACCGGCGGCGTCGACAACCTCCAGATCGGCAGGCGCGAGATCCACGGCCGCGCCTACGTCGCCTCGTTCAACTTCAAGGGCTCGGACCAGCAGAAGAAGGTGGGCGTGCTCTCCGGCGGCGAACGCAACCGGGTACTGCTGGCCAAGAAGATCAAGGAGGGCGGCAACGTCATCCTCCTCGACGAGCCGACCAACGACCTCGACGTCGACACCCTGCGGGCCCTCGAGGACGCGCTGGAGACGTTCCCCGGATGCGCCGTGGTCATCTCCCACGACCGATGGTTCCTCGATCGCCTCGCCACCCACATCCTCGCCTTCGAGGGCGACAGCCAGGTGCGCTGGTTCGAGGGCAACTTCTCGGAGTACGAGGACTGGCGTCGCAAGGAGTTCGGCGCCGAGGCCACCGAGCCGCACCGGATCAAGTACAAGCCCATCACCCGGTAGCGCCGCGCAACCGGCTTCGCCCTCCGCTCGGCTAGAACCGCGGCCATGACGGTCACGGGGACGGAGCAGGCACCAGCGGGCGGGAGCATCCTCGGGACGAGGGTGCAGCGCATCGAGGACCCGGCGCTGCTGCGCGGGCGGGGCACCTACATCGACAACGTGGCCCCGACCGACGCGCTCCACGTGGCCTTCGTGCGGGCCTTCACCGCCCACGGCCGCATCGAGTCCGTCGACACGTCCGACGCCGCCGCCATGCCGGGCGTGGTCGGCGTGTTCACCGGCGCCGACCTCGACGTCGGCCCCCTCACCTCCGCTCCGTTCCTCGCCCACCAGGTGTCCCAGCCGCTGCTGGCGCGGGACCGGGTCCGCTACGTCGGAGAGCCGATCGCCGTCGTCGTCGCCGAGACCAAGGCGCAGGCCGTCGACGCGGCCGAGGCCGTCTGGGCCGACGTCGAGCCCATCGAGCCCATCCTCGACCCCGAGGCCGCCGCCCGCGACGAGGTCGTGCTGCACCCGGACATCGGGACCAACGTGGTGCTCGACCAGGGTAACCCCGTCGGCCCCGATGACCTCGCCGGTGACGGCGTGGTGGTCGTCTCGGAGCGCCTCGTCAACCAGCGCATGGCCGCCGTCCCGCTCGAGGGCCGGGTCGTGGCCGCCCGCTGGGACGGGGGCCGCCTCACGCAGTGGTCGTGCACCCAGGGCGCCCACGGCACGCGCGACGAGCTCGCCACGCTGTTCGGCCTCGAGCCGTCGCAGGTCCACGTCATCACGCCGGACGTCGGCGGTGGCTTCGGGGCCAAGCACGGCACCACCCCGGAGGAGCTCGTGGTCACCTGGCTGGCGCGGCGGCTCGACCGGCCCGTCCGCTGGGCCGAGACCCGCTCCGAGAACATGGTCGGCATGGTGCAGGGGCGGGGCCAGGTGCAGCACGCCAGCCTCGCCGGCACCCGGGACGGGCGCATCACGGGGTACCGCCTCGACGTCATCCAGGAGGGCGGCGCCTACGCCGGCAGCGGGTGCGTCCTGCCCTACATGACCCGCATGATGGCGCCCGGCTGCTACGCCATCGACGACGTGCGGGTGCGCATCCGCTCGGTCGTCACCAACACCTCCACCGTGGGTGCCTACCGAGGGGCCGGCCGGCCCGAGGCGGCCGCTGCCATCGAGCGGATGGTCGACCGCTTCGCGGCCGAGATCGGCATGGACCCGGTCCAGGTCCGCCGCAGGAACCTGTTGCCACCCGAGGCCTTCCCGCTGCGCACCGCCACCGGCGGCAGCTACGACAGCGGCGACTACCCCGCGGTCCTCGACGCCGTGCTGGCGGCCGCCGGCTACGACGAGCTGCGGGCCCGCCAGGCGGACCTGCGAGCAGCGGGTGGTCCGATCCAGCTGGGCATCGGCGTGTCGTCCTACGTGGAGATCACCAACGTGCTCCGCCAGAGCGAGTACGGCTCCGTCGAAATCACCCCGGAGGGCGGCGCCATCGTGCGCACCGGCTCGTCGGCCCACGGGCAGGGGCACCACACCGCGTGGGCGATGCTCGTGTCCGACCGCACCGGCATCCCGTTCGAGCGCATCGAGGTGCGTCACGGTGACACCGACGACGTGCCCCGTGGCGGTGGCACCGGCGGGTCGAAGTCGCTGCAGATCGGCGGTGCCGCCGCAGCCGCCGCCGCCGAGCTCGTCGTGGAGCGGGCCAAGCAGCTCGCTGCCGACCTGCTCGAGGCGGACCCGGCCGACATCGTCCACGACCACTCGGCCGGCACCTTCGCCGTCGCCGGCACGCCGGTGACCGCCAGGTCGTGGGCGGACCTCGCCGCGGCCGCGCCGGCCCACGGCATGGAGGCGCTGGCCGCAGAGACGGACTTCGAGCCGGGTGGGTCCACCTTCCCCTTCGGCGCCCACGTCGCCGTCGTCGAGGTGGACACCGAGACCGGCAAGGTGCGCCTGGTCCGCCACGTCGCCTGCGACGACGCCGGCACCATCGTCAACCCGCTGCTCGTCGACGGGCAGGTCCACGGCGGCGTCGCCGCCGGCATCGGGCAGGCGCTGTTCGAGGAGATCCGCTACGACGACGAGGGCAACCCGCTCACGACGAACTTCGCCGACTACGCCTTCCCGTCCGCGGCCGAGCTGCCGTCGTTCGAGCGGGTGCCGCACGAGACGCCGACGCCGCACAACCCCCTCGGAGCGAAGGGCATCGGGGAGTCGGGCACCATCGGGGCCACGCCGGCCGTGCAGAACGCCGTCGTCGACGCCGTTTCGCACCTCGGCGTGCGCCACATCGACATGCCGCTCACCGCCGAGCGAGTCTGGACCGCCGTCCAGGAGGCACACCCCTCCTGAACTGGCAGTGCGGGTGTAGCACTCAGCGCGGCGCGGCGTGGGCCTGCAGGTCCGAGAGCGTGCACCACTCGAGCGTCTGGATGTGCGTCGCCTCCAGCACGACCTTCGGTGCGGCGCCGGCCTCGAACGCCTCCTGCCAGCGCGGCGCGCACAGGCACCACTGGTCACCGTCGCGGAGGCCGGGGAACCCGTGTTGCGGCATGGGCGTCGACAGGTCGTTGCCTGCCGCCTTCGAGAACGCCAGGAACTCGTCGGTGACCACGGCGCAGACGGTGTGGACGCCGGCGTCGTCGCCGCCGGTGTTGCAGCACCCGTCCCGGTAGAAGCCGGTGATCGGATCGGTCGAGCAGCTCTGCAGGTCGGTGCCGAGGACGTTGTTGGCCATGTCCCAGTCTGGACCGCTCAGCGCCCGATCCGCCGCCCGGCGGTCCCGCCCGTACCAGGCTCGCCTAGCGTGACCCCGTGGAGGATGATGCCGACGGGCGACGACGGCGCGGCCTGATCCTCGCCGGCATCGTGCTCGTGGTGGGCATCCCCGTCACGGTGACGAACTGGGTCTCGGAGCGCAACGTCGGCCGCGAGGCGACCTCGCTCGCCGAGGACCTCCGGCGAGCCGGGCGCCAGATCGACGACGTCGCCGGGCTCGCCGGCGACGAGTCGGTCGACGGCTGGGACGGGAACCTCGACCGCCCGCTGGTCACCGCACTCGGGCACGGTGACGCCCTGACGGGGTACGCCCTCGGCAACGGCGGCCTGAGCGTGTCCTACGAGGTCGAGTGGGGTTGGGCCCGTCGCTGCGTGCACCTGCTCCTCCGCGACGATGCCCCGGTCCTGACCGAGATCAGCGACGCAGCGATCTGTGGTCCACTGCGGATCGACTGAGCACGGTGGCGTCCGCCTCGCCCACGAGCGCCGGGAGATCCTCGTCTTTCGCAGCTTCTCGCCCGGCGGCGACAGCAACGCCGAGACCTCGTGGGTCGGCCCGTACCGGGTGCGGCAGGGACCGCGGTCGCGACCGCTGCGGTAGGCAGGACACATGAGCCGACGTGATGACGACCCTGGGCCGAAGCTGCTCGCCGGCGGCAACCCCCAGATCCCGAAGGGCGAGGGCGACGGACCGGTGCAGGACTACATCGCCGCCATGCCCGGCTGGAAGCGCTCCCTCGGCGAGCGCATCGACCGGCTCGTCGTGGAGACGGTCCCCGACGTCCACAAGGCCGTCAAGTGGAACCAGCCCTTCTACGGCAACGAGGGCGACGGGTGGTTCCTCGCCTTCCGCTGCTTGACGAGGCACGTGCAGCTGCAGTTCTTCCGGGGGTCATCTCTCGTCCCCGAGCCACCCAAGGCCGCCGCACACCCGGAGGTCCGGTACCTCGACGTGCGGGAGGACGACGATCTCGACGAGGACCAGCTGGTCGCCTGGATCCAGCAGGTCAGCGCCTTGCCGGGCGAGCACCTCTGAGGCACGGCGGGTAGGACCCGACCGGCTGCCGGTGGCGATCGCCGGACTGGCGGTGCTGGTCGGGATCGACCCCGACCCTGGGGATGCGCCGTACCAACGTGGCTTGGGTGAGCGGCGAGCCGACGCCCTCGACGACGTGTGCCGGGCCGCGCTCGACCCCGATGACACCCGCTGGGGTGCAACCGCCGATGATGACGATGTCTCGGAGTGGGAGGACATCGCCGCCGACGACACCTTCGACGGCTGGGCCCGCACCGGCGTCGCACCCGGGCCCGGTCCGGGGTGCGGGTCAACGTCCACATCGACCTGCGCACCCTCGCCGGCCTGCGAGACATCGACGACCTCGACCAGCTCGTGCGGCGCGGTGACGGCTGGCGACTCACCAAGCAAGCCGCCGAACGCTTGTTGTGCGACACGGCCATGGTGGCCGTGCTGTTCGACGGCAAGGGCCACATCCTGGACGCCAACGACGACGCCGAGCGCTGGACACCCCGGCAACGGCGGGCCATCGCCGCCCGCGACCGGCACTGCACCTTCCCGTCCTGCACCCGACCACCCCGGCACTGCGACGTCCACCACCTCGACCACCGAGAACACGGCGGCCCCACCACCACCTCGAACGGCGCGCTGCTGTGCCGGTTCCATCACCGCCTCCTCCAGGAACACGGCTGGACGCTGTCCGTGCAGGACGGGCGGTGGGTGGCGGCCGATCGCCACGGCACCACCTGGACCGGCCGACCCCGGGCCCCCGACCAACCCACCGCCGAGACGCCCAGCTGACCCGACCGCACCCAGGTCGGGTCACCGGCGCGTGTCAGGCGAGCCGGGAGACGACGTCGGCGGCGTGGAGCATGTCGCGCCCCTCGATCTCCAGGCCAACGGCCAGGCACACGACGCCGAGTGTCGACGGTCGCCTCGGCGCACGGCCGGTCGAGCGCCTCCCACTGCTGATCGACGTGGCCGGCCAGCCGGGCCGCCTTGTTGCGCACCACGGCGGGCAGCTCGACCACCGGCAGGGTGGCACAGCGGGAACTGCCTCCGGTGGTCGTTCCGGTCGGTGCTACGTCAGCACTGCCAGAACGACCGGCGGCGCCGCGCCTGCGAGGTCCGGGACGAGCGGGCCATCCGTGGGGATCAGGTGAGCGAGTCGAGCAGCGCCAGCACTCGGGCGGCCTGGGCCTCGGGCGCGCCGTCGGCCGGCGTCAGCCGCAGCTCGGGCGCGGTCGGCGCTTCGTAGGGGTCGTCGATGCCGGTGAAGCCCGTGATCTCGCCGGCTCGGGCCTTGGCGTAGAGCCCCTTGGGATCCCGGGCCTCGCACACCTCGAGCGGGGTGTCCACGAACACCTCGGCGAAGGGCAGGCCGGCCATCCGGTGGATCTCCCGCACCCGGACCCGGTCGTCGACGTAGGGCGAGATCACCGGCACGAGCGCGACGACGCCGGCGTCGGCGAACAGCCGGGCCACCTCGCCGACCCGGCGGACGTTCTCGGCCCGGTCATCGGCCGAGAAGCCGAGGTCACCGTTGAGCCCCTGGCGGAGGTTGTCCCCGTCCAGCAGGTAGGCCGGGCGGCCGGCCGACACCAAGGCCCGCTCGACCTCGACGGCCACCGTCGACTTGCCCGACCCGGAGAGCCCGGTGAACCAGACGGTCGCACCGAGCGAGGGCCGGGCCGAGCGCTCGAGCGCCGACGGGTGCCAGACCGTGTTCGGCGTGACCCGCCCGGTCACGTCTCGCCGAGGATCATGCCGGCGGCGACGGTGTTGTTCGACGCCTCGTCCACGAGGATGAAGCTGCCCGTGAGCCGGTTGCGGCGGTACTCGTCGAAGAAGAGGGGCGCCGTCGTACGCAACGAGACCCGGCCGATCTCGTTCAGCGCCAGGCTCGAGGCGTCCTCGTCGCGGTGCAGCGTGTTGACGTCGAGGCGGTACTGCACGTCGTTCACCATGGCGCGGGCCCAGCGGGTGGTGTGCTTGATGGCCAGCTTCTGGCGGGGCTGGAGCGTCCCCGCCTCCGACATCCAGCACACCATGGCGTCGATGTCCTGCGACGCGGTCGGCTGGTTCTTCGGGCGGCAGATCATGTCGCCCCGGCTGATGTCGATCTCGTCGGCCAGGCGGATCGTGACCGACATCGGCGGGTAGGCCTCGTCGACGGGGCCGTTGGGGCCGTCGATCGACGCGATGGTGGATGTGAACCCCGACGGCAGCACCACGACCTCGTCGCCGGGCTTGAACACGCCGCCAGACACCGTGCCGGCGTAGCCGCGGTAGTCGAGGCCCGACGAGCTCATCGGCCGGATGACGTACTGGACGGGGAAGCGACTGTCGATGAGGTTGCGGTCCGACGCGATATGGACCTCTTCGAGGAAGCGGAGCAGCGGCAGCCCCTCGTACCACTTCATGTTGTCGGACTTGTCGACCACGTTGTCGCCGAGGAGCGCCGACACCGGGATGAAGGTCAGGTCGCTGACGTCGAGCTTGGTGGCGAACTGCCGGAACTCGGCCTTGATCTCCTCGAAGCGGTCCTCGCTCCAGTCGACCAGGTCCATCTTGTTGACGCAGACCACCAGGTGGGGGATGCGCAGCAGCGTGGCGAGGAAGGCATGGCGGCGGGACTGCTCGACGATGCCGTTGCGAGCATCGACCAGGACGAGGGCCACGTTGGCCGTCGAGGCCCCGGTGACCATGTTGCGCGTGTACTGGATGTGCCCAGGGGTGTCGGCGATGATGAACTTGCGCCGGGGCGTGGCGAAGTACCGGTAGGCGACGTCGATCGTGATGCCCTGCTCCCGCTCGGCCCGCAGGCCGTCGGTGAGCAGCGCCAGGTTCGTGTACTCGTCGCCGCGCTCGGCGGAGGTCCGCTCCACTGCCTCGAGCTGGTCCTGGAAGATGGTCTTCGAGTCGTACAGCAGGCGCCCGATGAGGGTGGACTTGCCGTCGTCGACCGAGCCGGCCGTGGCGAACCGCAGGAGCTCCATCAGAAGTAGCCCTCCTTCTTGCGGTCCTCCATGGCGGCCTCGCTGACCCGGTCGTCGGCGCGGGTGGCGCCTCGCTCGGTGATGCGGGTCGCAGCGACCTCTTCGATGATGGCCTCGAGCGTGTCGGCCTTGGACTCGACGGCGCCGGTGCAGCTCATGTCGCCGATGGTGCGGTAGCGCACCGTCTCGTCGAAGACGGTCTCGCCCTCCATCAGCTCGATGTAGGGCGACTCGGACAGCAGCATGCCGTCGCGCTCGAACACCTTGCGCTCGTGGGCGAAGTAGATCGACGGGATCTCGATGTCCTCTTCGTAGAGGTACTGCCACACGTCGAGCTCGGTCCAGTTGCTGATCGGGAACACCCGGATGTGCTCGCCCTTGCGGTGCCGGCCGTTGTAGAGGCTCCACACCTCCGGCCGCTGCCCCTTGGGGTCCCACTGGCCGAAGTCGTCCCGGAAGGAGAAGACGCGCTCCTTGGCCCGGGCCTTCTCCTCGTCGCGGCGGGCACCTCCGAACACGGCGTCGAAGCCGTGCTCCTCGATGGCGTCGAGCAGCGGCACGGTCTGCAGCTGGTTGCGGCTGGCCCGGGGGCCGGTCTGCTCGGTGACCTTGCCCTGGTCGATGGCGTCCTGCACCGAGGCGACGATGAGCCGGGCGCCGGCCCGCTCGAGGCGACGGTCCCGGAACTCGAGGACCTCGGGGAAGTTGTGGCCGGTGTCGACGTGCATGACCGGGAACGGGATGGGCGCCGGGGCGAAGGCCCGGATGGCGAGCTCCAGCATGATGATGGAGTCCTTGCCCCCCGAGAACAGCAGGACCGGGCGCTCGAACTCGGCCGCCACCTCTCGCATGATGTGGATCCCCTCGGCCTCGAGGGCTCGGAGGTGGGACAGCTCGTAGCTCATGTGTCCTGCTCGGTGGTCCGGACGTGGGTGGGCAAATGTACGGTCGGCGCCGGTTGGTAGACAATCCAGCGTGCCAGCCCACCCCGCCGTCTCCGACGCCGACCACGCCCTCGCCAAGCGGTTGGCCGTGGCCGCGGGGGCACTGCTCGTCGACCTGCGCGAGCTCATGGTCACCGATGGCGCCGACGCCCAGGAGCTGAAGGACGAGGGCGACCGGCGGGCCAACGAGCTGCTGCTCCAGGAGCTGCACCAGCACATGCAGCCCGGTGACGCCGTGCTGTCCGAGGAGGCCCGGGCCACCCACGACGACGGCGTCCGCCTGGGCGCGTCGCGGGTCTGGATCATCGATCCGCTCGACGGCACCCGGGAGTTCTCGGAGCCACCTCGCAGCGACTGGGCCGTGCACGTCGCCCTGTGCATCGACGGGGCACCGGTCTGCGGCGCGGTCGCGCTCCCCGCCCTCGGGGCCGTGCTATCGACGGCCGACCCGGTCCTCGAGCTGGCGCCGGTGACGACGCCCCGCATCGTCGTCAGCCGGACGCGCCCGCCGGCCGAGGCCGAGACCGTCCGGGCCGCGCTCGACGGCACCCTCGTCGAGATGGGCTCGGCCGGCGCCAAGACGATGGCCATCCTGCGGGGCGAGGTCGACTGCTACCCGCACTCCGGTGGTCAGTACGAGTGGGACTCGGCCGCCCCGGTGGCGGTGGCGCTGCACCACGGGCTCCACGCCAGCCGCCTCGACGGGTCACCGCTCGTCTACAACCAGGCCGACCCGTACCTGCCCGACCTGCTGGTCTGCCGGGCCGAGCTGGCCGACGCGTCCCTCGCCGCTCTCCGGGCGTGAACCCGTGGAGCTGAAGGCGGTCCGCTACCAGGTCGACGGCCACGTCGCCCGCCTCACCCTCGACCGTCCCGAGCGCGGCAACGCCTGGACCGGCCGCATGCACCTCGAGTACCGCTGGGCGATGACCGAGGCGGAGACGGACCCCGAGGTGCGGGTCATCGTCGTCAGCGGGGCGGAGAACCCGGCGGGGCGCACGGCGTTCTGCGTCGGTGCCGACGCCAAGGCGCTGGAGGGCCACCTCGACAAGGGCGGCTACGACGACGGCCTGCGCGGCGCAGAACCGCCGATGCCCGACGTCGATGCACCCTTCGCCGCCGACTTCGCCTTCCAGCTCGGCATGCGCACGCCCGTGGTCGCGGTGGTCAACGGTGCCGCGGCCGGCGTCGGCCTGGTCATCGCCTGCTTCGCCGACATCCGCTTCGCGGTGCGGGGCGCCAAGCTCACGACCGCAGCGCCGAAGCTCGGGTTCCCGGCCGAGTACGGCCTGTCCTGGCTGCTGCCCCGACTGGTCGGCGCCGGCCGCGCCGCCGATTGGCTGCTGTCGGGGCGGGCGTTCCTGACCGACGAGGCGGCCGAGGTCGGACTGTTCACCGCCGTGCTGCCCGCCGACGAGCTCGGCCCGCACGTCGACGACTACGTCACGACCATGGCCCGCCACGTGTCGCCGGCCTCCGTGGCGGCGACCAAGGCGCAGCTGTGGGGCGATCTGCTCCGCCACGACCCGGCCGAGTCGGTCCGGCACTCGATGGCGCTGCTGCGGGACATGGCCACCGGTCCTGACTTCGCCGAGGGCAGCCGGGCGCTGTCGGTGCGCCGGCCCCCCGAGTTCTGATCACCGGCCGAGCTCGGCCAGCACCTCGTCGGTGTGCTCCCCCAGCCCCGGCACCCCGCGACGGGGCCCGACCGGCGACGACGAGAAGTCGATCGGCGTCATGACGGCTCGGTGCGCCACCGCGCCCGCGCCCTCGGGGACGTCGACGAAGGAACCGATGGCCAGGGCCTGGGGGTCCTCGACCACGTCGGCCAGGGTGTTGACCGGCGCCCACCACACGTCGTGCTCGTCGAAGCGGGCAGCCCAGTGGTCTCGGTCCGCGGTGGCGAAGGCCTCGTCCAGGATGGCGATGAGCTCGGTGGCGTGGACCCGCCGGTCCTTCGGCGCGAGGAACCGGTCGTCCTCGGCGAGCTCCGGTCGTCCGAGCGCCCGCACCAGCGGCGGCCAGTGGCGGGCCGCCTCGAGGCCGAGGAGCCAGAACCAGCGGCCGTCGCCGGCTTCGTAGGAGTTGATGAGCGGGTTGGTCGACGAGGAGCGGGGCTCGGTGGGCAGGTGCTTGCCGTACCGCAGCTGGATCTGCAGCGGCCACCCCATCGTGTAGATCCCGGCCCGCAGCAGCGAGGTCTCGACCAGCTGACCGCGCCCGGTGCGCTCCCGGGCGAAGAGCGCGGCGCAGATGCCGGCGGTGATGGTGGTGCCGGTGATGTGGTCGCCCACGCCGCCCGCGTTGGCCACGGGCGCCTGGCCGGGCGGGGCCG
>CAZCJT010000012.1:0-22123 GCA_964498565.1 uncultured Acidimicrobiaceae bacterium | reverse complement strand
GGCGGTGGTCGGCAGGATGGCCGGGCCGAAGCCGCCGAAGGCGAGCGACGCCACCAGCATCATCCCGTCGACCTCGGCGAGCGGGTGCAGCTCCACGCCGGCCTCGGCCGCGACCCGGTCGAGCTCGTCACGGAACGCCGTGCCCTTCGGCTCCAGCACCAGGCGGTGCTCGGCGAGGCGACGGAACGAGACCTCGGCGGCCACCTGGGTCTCGTCGGCGTCGGAGAAGGCCAGGTCGTGGCCGCCGGGGATCACCAGGATCCGCTCCTCGGCGAAGAGCGGCTCGGCGCCGATCTCGGGGTCGGCCACGGGGAGGTTGACCACCGCCAGGTCGAGGGACCCCTCGAGGAGCTGGGGGAGCAGCGAGGTGGTGGTGGCGTCGACGATGACCAGATCGACGCCCGGGTGCCGCTGCTGCATGTCGGCCAGCAGGCTGGGGACGAGCCAGCGGGCGATGGAGCCGATCATCCCGACGCGGACGTGGCCCACGACCTCGGCCCGGAGGGCGGCGACGTCGCTCTGGAGGGCGTCGATCTCGCCCCGGATGCGTCGGGCTCGGGCCACGGCCGCCTCGCCCTCCTCGGTGAGCCCGCCCGAGGAGCGGTCGACCAGCAGGACGCCGAGCTCCTTCTCGAGTCGGGCCACGTGCGTCGACACGTTGGACTGCACCGTGTGGATGGCCCGGGCCGCCGCCGAGAAGGAGCCGTGCTCGGCCACGGCCAGGAGGGCGGTCAGCTGCTTCAGGTCCATGGCATCTGTCTACCAGATGGTAGGTATCTCACAGAACTGTTGGACAGATGCTTGCCGGTTGGGCACACTGATCTTCACAACGCCGGAGCGAACGTCCCCCCGAACGCTCCGAGCACAGCGTGCCCGACACCAAGGATGTCCCCCCATCCGTCGGTTGCACCAAATTGAGGTGTGGAGCCGGTCCGTCCCCCCTTGGACCGGCTCCCCTCAGTTTTCCGGTGGATCACCGTCTCTCGACCGTGGCGGAGCGGGCGTGGATCGCAGAGGGCACGCCGACGCGGACTTCGACACCCTGGCTCGACACACCGACGTCGTCGTGCACTCGCCACCCCGTTGATCTCCCTCGGAACCTGACGCTGCGTGTACCGAAACGAGCCGGGTGCCGGATAGGGCGCCAGCCTTGTCAGTTTTCGATACGCTCGGGTCGATGCCGCAGGCTGCGATCACGCTGACCTACGACGAGGCGCTCTACATCGCCGATCTCCTGGCGGTGGCCGCCGACGCCGCGTCGAACGATGGCGACGTGCCGGACACCTTCCCGGACGAAGCGCGGCTCGCGATCAACCTGATCCTCTCCCGAACGGATGACTGACATGTCGACCACCCGTCCTGTCATCGAGATCGAGACCACCGGACCGGAGGCCGCAGCGCGCCTCTTGCGGCTCGTGAGCCACGGCGCCAAGAGCGCGGACCGCGCCACCGCGTCACGCGACGCGGCCATCCGTGAGGCGCACCGAGCAGGCGCGTCTCTCCGGGACATCGCAGAGGTCGCTGGCGTGTCTCACATGACCGTGAAGCGGATCATCGAGCGTCGCCGACCGGAGTAGCGCACCGGGATGGGCCTTCGTGATCGTCGAGCAGCCGGCATCCCACACCACCCGGGGGGCCTGCGACGGGTCCGCTGCCCGGACGGGCGCTGGGGACACGCCGGCGGGCGCACCGGGTACCGTCCGATCCCGATGTCGACGCCCGCCGCCTTCTTCGACCTCGACCGCACCCTCCTGCGAGGCGCGAGCGGTCCGATCCTCACCGGCGCCCTGCGCTCGGCCGGCGTGATCAGCGACCGGGTGGTCCCCGGCGAGAACCTGCTGTACCGGCTGTTCAACGCGGTGGGCGAGAACCGGCCGGCCATGTTGCTGGCCCGCCAGGGGGCCCGGTTCAGCCGGGGCCAGAAGCGGGCCGACGTCCAGCACGCCGGCGAGCTGGCCGCCGAGCTGCTCGTGCCGATGGTGTGCGCCTACGCCGCCCCCATCATCGAGAGCCACCGCCAGGAGGGACGCCCGGTCGTCCTGGCCACGACCTCGCCCTACGACCTGGTCGCCCCCTTCGCCCGCCAGCTCGGCCTCGACGACGTCATCGCCACCCGCTACGGCACCGACGCCGACGGCTTCTACGACGGCACCATCGACGGCCACTTCGTCTGGGGTCCCGGCAAGCTGTCGGCCGCCCAGGAGTGGTCCGATGCCAACGGCGTCGACCTCGAGGGCTCCTGGGCCTACTCCGACAGCTTCTACGACATCCCGCTGCTGTCGGCGGTCGCACACCCCAGGGTCGTGAACCCCGACCCGCGCATGTTCGCACTCGCCACCCTGCGCCGCTGGCCCATCCGCTACCTCGACAAGCCCGAGGGCGTGCCCAAGCTGCTCGGCATGGTCGAGCCGCTCGAGGCGGTCCTGCAGTTCGCCCGGCCCGAGCTGGTGCCCTACGCCCGCTTCGACATCGCCGGCACCGACAAGATCCCCGCCGAGGGTGGCTGCATCGTGGTGGCCAACCACCGTTCGTACTTCGACATCATGGCCATGGCGCTCACCATCGCCCGGTCGGGCCGGCCGGTGCGCTTCCTCGGCAAGAAGGAGGTGTTCGACGCGCCGGTCGTGGGCCAGCTGGCCACGGCGATGGGCGGCATCCGGGTCGAGCGGGGCTCGGGCTCCGACGAACCCCTGCGGGCCGCGGCCGAGGCGGTGATGGCCGGTGAGCTCGTCGCCCTCATGCCCCAGGGCACCATCCCCCGGGGGCCGGCATTCTTCGACCCCGAGCTGAAGGGTCGCTGGGGCGCCGCCAAGCTGGCCGCCATGACCAAGGCGCCGGTGATCCCGGTGGGGATGTGGGGCACCGAGCAGGTCTGGCCCCGCTCGGCCCGCCTGCCCAACGTGCTCAACATCACCAACCCGCCGCTGGTCACCATCCGCGTCGGCGACGAGGTCGAGCTGAAGCATCGATCACCGGATGCGGACACCAAGCGGATCATGTCGGCGATCAGCGCACTGCTGCCCAAGGAGGCCAAGCAGAAGCGCACCCCGACGGCGGAGGAGCTGGCCCGCACCTACCCGCCCGGCTACCAGGGCGATCCGGAGTCCGAGCTCGAGCGCCGGCCGGGCAGCGACACCTGAGGCCGGGTCTGGTCCCGGCGGATGATCCTCAGCTCGAGGACGAGCGGAGGTAGGTCGCGACCTCGTCGACGTACCGGGGCATGAGGTCGAGGATCTCCCCGACGGCACGGGTGACGAGCTCCACATCGATGTCGATGTAACGGTGGACCAAGACGTTGCGCAGCCCCGCTGCGGGAGCGAGGAGCTGGGCGAGCTCGCTCGAGAGGATCCCTGCCTCGGCGATGGCAAGGAAGGACTCCCGTCCAGTGGCGGGGGCGCGACGGAGGACACCCGTGGCGAGGTGCGCGTTGACGTCGACGGCCAGGTCCACGGTGACCTGGAGCAACCGCTCTGCTGCGGCCCGAGCGATGGGATCGGCACGGAAACCGGCGACGTCGACGTCGCGGAGTCTCTGGAGGTCCTCGAGTGCGTCCGTCAGTGCACGGAGGCGCCGCCCGACGACATGGAGGTCCGGTTGGCGGGGGTTCACCGGATGAGCGTCTCGAGGTCGAGCCGCCGAAGCCAGGCGGTGTCCCGCTCCTCGGCCAGTGCAGCCATCTGCTCGGTGGCGAAGAGGCCTGCGGTGGACTCGTACAGACCCAGCCCGCTCAGTGCCCGGGCCCGAAGCACGGGCTCTGAGCGATCGATGACGGCGATGTCGAGGCGATCGAAGCCGGTGAGCTGTGTGAGGTCGTCGAGGAGCCCGAGCACGTCGCCGCCCGCGCCACGGAAGCCCACGCCGACGTCGAGGTCGCCCGGCTCGGCCGATGTGAGGGCGCTGCCGAACACGCTCAGGACCCCTACGTCGTGCCGCTCGCAGATCTCGTCCAGCGTGCCGTCGTCAGCCGCCGAACGCAGCGACGCAAGCGCGGCGGTGGCGTCTCGACCCATGCTCGAACTGTACCGAGGCTGCATTCGCAGCACCGGCCCACTCGTCAGGCGCCAGCGTCCAGCAGTGACGCGACGAAGGCTTCGTCGGCCGGATCGAGGAGGCGGAGCGCGTCCACCCCGCGGAAGGCGCTGTCGGTGGATGCGAGCACGCCGTCGCCGACGCGCTGAGCTGTGGCCGCGAAGACGGCGTCGAAGGCGCCGAGATCGGGGTGGCGTTCGAACAGCTCGAGGCCGAGCTCCAAATCAGACGTACGAGACTGCGTGAGGGGAGCGAACAGGGTGGCGTAGGCCCGGCCGAGCGCAGCGGCGTCGGAGCGCGGCCGGCGCCGGGCGCGGACGTGGACGGACTCCTGGATCGCCTCGACCGTCGTGGTGGCCGAGACGGTGCCGTCGGCCACCAGCTGGACCAGCTCGCGGCACGGTGCCTGGAGCTGATGGTCGCCGCCGACGGCGTACACGAGGACCGACGTGTCGACCAGGATCACCGGCGGTCCGCTCGCACGTCGTCGAGCTCAGCGCGCAAGCCCGCAGGGTCGGGCACCGCCATCGGCTCGGCGTCGAGCACCACGGCGGCAGCGCGTCGCCGCTCGTCGGCTGTGGAGGGGTAGACGAGGTCGATGGCATCCCGGATCAGCGCCGCGACGGACACCCCACGGGCCGAGGCTTCGTGCTCCAGGCGGCGCCGTCGGTCGCCATCGAGCAAGAACTGCAGCCGTTCGGTCAGCATGCGCATACAGTGGCATGTGCATATATCCGGTGTCCGCTGCCGGCCACCGCCCCCGGAACGCGAAAGAGCCGCCCGCCGCACCCGGATGCCCCGGATGCTGCGAGCGGCTCTGACGGAGTCTGCGTCGAGCTAGGGCGCTCGGCCGGCGGAGACCTCGGCGGCGTTGACCGTCGTCTCGGAGACCGCAGCAGGACCGCCGTACACGTTGATGGTGGCCAGCGACTCGGAGATGGAACCGAGGAACTGCGCCGTCGCCGTGCCGAGCTGGTCGGACGTGAGGGTTAGCACGATCGGTGCCCGCTCCTCGCCGGCGTTGGCGCTGCCGGCCAGGGCATCGGCGAAGTTGTCACCGCGGGCCAGGTTGGCGTGCGTGGCGCTGAAGCCGAGCTCGGCGATCGCCAGCTCGGCGATCTCCACGGCCGTGACGGTGCGATCGGGACCGCTCACCCGCAGGACCTCGACTCCGAGGGCCTCGACCTGAGTCTCGGTGGCCTCGGAGATGGCAGCCGGGCCGCCCAGGATGATGACCTGCTCGATGTCCAGGCTCTGGATGGCAGCAGCCGCCTGCGGCGACAGCGAGTCCTGGGGGGTGGTGAGCATCGGGAAGGCCGAGGCGTAGGCCAACGGACCGCCGCTCAGCGCATCAGCGAAGCGCTGACCCGAGGCGAGGAGCGCCGTGCGGCCGATGCCGGCCTCGAAGGAACCGATCTGGTCTGCGGGCACGGACTCGGCGATGGCGCGGGCGGTGGCGTAGCGGTCGGCGCCGCGAACGCGGTCGACCTCGATGCCCATGGCGGCCATCTGCTCCACGACCGTCTCGCTGACGGCGGCGGTGCCACCGACGACGATCACCCCGTCGACGTTCAGGTCCTCGAGGGAGGCCTGGGCGGCGGTGCTGAGGGCGTCCTTGGCGGTGAGCACGACGGGCCCGTCCAGGGCGCCGGCGAGGTAGCTGGCGGCGAGGGCGTCCGGGTAGGACTCACCGCTCGCCACGACGGCCACGGTGACGCCAGCGTCGCCGAAGGTCGCCGCCGCGATGGCCCGGCTGGTCTGGTAGCGGTCTGCGCCGGCGAGTCGGGTGGCCTCCACGTCGGTGGTGGCCAGGGCTGCACCGGCGGTGGCGACGGAGACGACACCGACCGCGAGAGCAGAGACGAATGTGCGACGGATCTTCACTTGGTGAACCCCCCACGGCGACGGAGCAGGACAAGGCCAGAACCGGCCAGAAGCAGCGCAGCGCCGATGCTCACCTGCTGGGCGATGTCGTCAGCGTCCGTGCTGGAAAGCGTGGTGGCGTCCTGGACCGCACCGGCGGTGGAGCGCACCTGGAGCGTGCCATCGAGCGACAGTGCGACGCCGGCACCCTGCTGGGTGACGGCTTCGACGACGGCGGCCTCGACGTCCGGGGTGACCGTCTGCACGTCGGCGACGGCGGTGGGCACCGCGGCTGCGGTGACGTTGGCTGCGGTGACGTTGGCTGCGGTGACGTTGGCTGCGGTGACGTTGAGCGGAGCGGGATCGGTCCGGAAGGCGCCGCTCTCGACGGCGGCTGCCGAAGCGGCACCGCCGTCTCGGACGACCATGGGCACGAGCGCCACGACGGTGTTGCCATCGGCGTCGACGCCGGTGATGTACAGGAAGTACACGCCAGGCTCGGTCTCGGGGATGATGACCGACTCGCTGGCCGAGCCAGTGCGGCTGGTGGTGCCGGAGCCGAGCTGGTCGGCGGCGGCGCCCTGGTTGGCACGGACGAAGTTGACGGTGAACGGCGTGCCGGGAGCGAACGCCGGCGGTGCGCTGACCGTGACGGACTCGCCCGGGACGACCTCGGCCGAGGTGACGTTGGCGACGGCTCGTGGCTCGAGCGGACGCTCGGCCGGTGGCTGCTCGTACTGGGCCCCTGCGGGCGCCACAGCGAAGAGGGCGAGCGCCGCCCCCATGAAGATTGCGAAGACGAAGCGCCTCACGGGCCGTCCCTTTCTATATCCGCCGGACTGAATGACTGGCTCACCATAACCCGCTCGACGGCCGGAGTCATGGAAATGTTGCAAATGTCGGCCCGATCGGACCAAATGTTTGCCACCTACCGGGCGCTGCGAACCACGAACCGGCGTGGCTGCGTGAGCTCGAACCGGTCGGTTGCCACGCCATCTCGCACGTCGAGCCCCCGAGCGGACGAGATCTCCCAGCCGTCGACCGTGGCCACCCGGACCGCCACCTCGTCGGGCCGCACCACCGGCTGCATCCCGAGATCGAGGGCGTAGGGCGCCCCCGGCTCGAGCAGGCCGGTCAGGTACACCTCGACGACGGAGGTTTGTCCGGGGGCCAGCGTCTGCACCGTCCAGTACAAGTTCCGATCGAAGGCCCGGTCCCCCGACATCCGCACCGGTCGGCCGTCCACGGTGGCGGCCTGCAGCTGGAGGGCGGAGTAGAGGTCGATGGTCAGCCGGCTCCGTCCCGGGGGCCCCGGTTCGGCGTCGAGCCCGCCGATCAGCAGCTCGGACTCGCCTTCGGCCGGTGCGCCGTTGGTGATGGCGATGGTGGCGGTTGCGTCGACCCTCCCGGTTGCCGGGTCGTGGACGACGTCGTAGGAGATGGCCCGCTGCTGGTACCAGTCGATCTTGTTGGCGCTGTTGTTGAGCGTGACGACCCGCAGGTAGTCGCCGTCGACCTCGGCCATGGCGCCGGCGACGCCCATCTCCTCGAACAGCGACTGCTCCTCCGTCCGCGGGCTGTACAGCTTCAGGCGCTCGGACTGGACCATCGGTGAGAGCGCATCGAGGACCTTGGCCGGTGACGGCAGGGTCCGCGTCTCCAGCGCCCGGAAGGTCGCTTCGATGGTGTCGGTGATGAACTGGCCGCCTTCGTCCTGCTCGAGCCGCAGGTACTGCTCGTAGAGCAGCGTGCGGACGGCGTTGTCGGCGGTGATCGGGGCGGGCCAGCCGGGCACCTCCACGGGCCCGGTGAGGGCCAGCAGGGCGGCGAGGACGTGGGGGTCGACGCTGATCACCCCGTCCACCGGTGCGCCGCCGGCCTGCGGGTACACGGAGGCGATCGTCCGACCGACGGTGGGGAAGTGGGGAACGTTGGTCACGTTCTGGAAGTAGCGCTCCGGTCCCGTGCCGGTGAAGCGGTCGAACTGCTGAGCCATCTCGCCGAGCTCCCAGCTGGCGCCGCCCTGGTTGAGCCGGCCGCCCTCACCGGCACGGACCAGTTCGAGACGGCCGTCGTCCACGAGCAGCTCGCCGTAGCCGCCGGCGATGCCGCCGCTCGCCCGCTGCTCCGACGGCGTCTGCATGACGATGAACCACCGGCGGGGCTCGTCGGCTCCCAGCAGCTGAGGGACCGTGTCCAGAACCTCGAGCAGGAACTCGCCGTCCTCGGTGGCGTTCGAGAGGGTCCGGTCGAGATCCCGGATGCGCCGGGCGACGGGGCCGGGAAGCTCCTCCTCCTGCAGCTCGTCCACGGCGGCGCGAGCCTCCGGGACGGCGGCGAGGGTGCTGACCAGCGGCGGTCGCAGGGCGGCGACGGCGTCCAGGTCGATGCGAGCGTCGGTGATGCGCAGCGCGTCGCCGTCCACCAGGCGGGCGCTCTCCAGCGCCGGCTCGACCATCGCCCTGGCCGCCGAGGTGAGGCGCTGGCCGGAATCGAGGTAGCGGCCGAGGACAGGGAGGACCCGTCCTGGGTTCATCCACGTAGCACGGAGGCCGTCGTCGGCCGAGGCCAGCCGCGTGGAGGCCCGGTGCAGTTGGGCCACGGCCTCCTCGGTCTCCCCGGCCCGGGCGGCGTCGAGGCCTCGGTCGGCGGCACGGGCGCCGTCGCGCAGATCACGCTGGATGCCGAAGAGGCCGACGGCGACGAGGCCGGCGATGAAGAGGCCGACCGCAGCGAGACCGGCGAACGCAAAGAGGGCCGGCCGGCGCTCCCGGCTCCGGGCGTGGCGGAAGCCGGACACTACGACGACGACGAAGGCGAGTGCGGCCAGCGCCGCGGTGGCGTACGAGGCATCGGGCCAGGCCAGGCGCAGGAGCACCTGGGCTTGGAGCGCCCCGACGATCACGCCGAAGGGACGGGCCGGTTGGCGGATCTTGGCCGAACCGGTGGCCAAGCCGAGGGCGACGAAGGCGATGACGCTCCACGGCCCCGCTCCAGCGCTGCCGATGGCCGCCACCGCCCCGGCGATCAGACAGGCCTGGCGCCGGGCCCGACCGGCAGCGAAGGTGAACACGGCGGCGAACAGGGCCCGGTAGACGACGTCGACGCCGTCGATTCCGGTCGGGGCGACGGGCGCCAGGGCACCCACGGCGCCTGACGCGACGACGACCGCCCACGTGAAGGCACGGTTGGGTCGGTGGAAGAGCTTCGGTTCGCGCTGGCCGAGAACATGCACCGCAAGCGCAGCAGCGATGCCGGCGACCAGTGCGGCGGACGTTTGGAGCAATGCAGACAAGACCGAGAGAGGTTAGAGGCGACCGGTGATCAGGGTCACCGGTTGCCGGTCTCGTCGTCCTCCGGCAGGTGGTCTCGGGTGCCGGCCGCTTCGACGGCATCGCCGTACCCATAGCCGTACCCGTACCCGTACCCGTAGCCGGCGTCGGCGTCGATCTGGTTGACGCTGACGCCGACCACCTGGGCGTTCACCTGGGTGAGCAGCTCGCGCATGCGGGTGAGCGACTTGACCTCGGCGGCGTTGGCGTCGGCCACGACGATCACGCCGTCGACGTAGCCGGAGATGATCATGGGGTCGGTCACGGGCAGCACGGGGGGCGAGTCGATGACGAGGACGTCGCACTCGGCCCGCAGCAGCTGGAACACCTGGCGGGTGGCCTGGAGGCTGAGCAGCTCGGACGGGTTGGGCGGCGGGGGACCGGAGGGCACCACCACCAGGTTGGGCACCCGGGTGCGGTGGAAGGCGTCGCTGGCCAGGTTGGAGTCGAGCAGCATCGTTGTGAACCCGGCCGAGTTGTCGACGCCGAACTCCTTGTGCAGGCGGGGCTTGCGCAGGTCGGCATCCAGCAGGATCACCCGCTTGCCGGCCTGGGCCAGGGCGATGGCCAGGTTGGCCGCCGTGGTGGTCTTGCCCTCGCTCGGCTTGGCGCTGGTGACCTGGATGGCGTCGAGCGGCCGCTCGAGTCCCACGAACTGCACGGCGGTGCGCAACGTCCGGTAGGCCTCGGCGGCGGGGGAGTTGGGCGCATCCATGGTGGCCAGGTCGTGCTCGCCATCGCGGGCGGCGGCGATCACCGGGATGAGGCCGATGGTGGGCCATCCGGTGATGCGCTCCATCTGCTCCCGGGAGCGGACCCGGTCGTCGAGGGTCTCGCGCAGGAAGGCGAGCCCGACGCCGAGCATGAGGCCCACGACCACGCCGAGCACGCCGTTGCGCAGCGGCTGGGGCTCGAAGGGCTCCTCGGGCACCTGGCCCGTCGAGATGATCTGGGCGCCGCCGGTGCGGGTGATGCGCTGGGACACCTGGAGCGATGACAGCTCGGCCCGGTACAGGGCGAGTGAGCTCTGGATGGCGGTGATCTCGGGCTGGATCTCGGCCTCGTAGTCGGCCATCTCGACCCGGATGTCGTTGCGCTCGTCCTCGGTCTCGGCGGCGAACAGCGCCGCCTCCATCTGGGCCAGCGGTGCCTCGAGCTCGTCTTGTTGCTGCTGGAGCGAGTCGATCTCGGCCTGCACGGTCTGCTGGGCGGCGAGCAGGTCGTCGACGGTGCGCTCGCGCTTCCACTCGACGTAGGTCTCGGCGTAGAGGTTGGCTTCGGCGGCGGCTTCCTCCGGCTCGGTCGAGGTGGCCGAGATCTCGATGATGTCGGTCTCACCCTCGGCGCTGACGCTCACGTCGGGCTCCCGGCCGAGCTCTTCCTCGACCGCGTCTTCCACCAGGTTCGACTCGATGACGCCGATCTCGGTCTCGACCCGGTTCTGGTTGACCCGGGCGTCGGTGAACTCGTCGGTGCCGCCCAGGCGCCGCTCGGCGTCGTCACCCTGGAGCAGCACCTGGGCACCTGAGCGGTACATCGGCGTCTGGGCCAGCGACAGGCCGATGGCGACGGCGGCCACCAGCACGGTGACGACGATGATCAGCCACTTCCGCCGGTTGACGACGTCGAGGTAGTGACGAAGATCGAGCTCGTCGTCCATCGGCTCCATCGGGACCATTCGGGACACGGTACTGGCGCCGCCACCCGGCGCACTCCATCCGAGTCACCCATGCCCGACCAGCGAGCGGAGGCGGGCGAGGCGGGGGTACATGGTGGGGCCGCGGAGCTCGATGAGCTGGCGTTCGATGTAGTCGACGTCGAGGCCCAGACCGGAGCGAACGATCTGGCGCAGGTCCACCCAGTCCTTGTCCCGCCCGAAGGACAGCTTGAACAGCACGAGGTCCTCGGGCGACAGGAACGGCAGCTCGACCCGGTCCGGCCCGAAGGGAAAGCGCCGCACCCTCGTCGCGATCTCGTCGTAGGCCGGGCCGAGGGGAAGGAACAGGTCGAGCGGGTACGGGTCGGTGCTGCGGCGGAGTCGGAGACCAGAGATCGGGGTGGCCTCGTGCGGTGCTCGCTCCGACACGTAGCCGAGCGAGGCCAGCGCCTCGATCAGCGACGGGCTGCTCGCCTCGGGAAGGAAGACGTTGACGTCGATGTCCACCGTGGCACGAGGCTCGGCGTAGTGGGCCAGCGCGAGTGCGCCGCCGAAGGCATGGGCGGGGCACGATCGTGTGAGCAGGGTGTGCACCTCGAGGACCGCCTCGACGATGCTCATGCGGTGCCGGAGGCGGAGGCGGAGGCCAGCTCGAGCACGGCGGTGATCACGGCGGCGCGCACGTCGGTCGGTGTGTTGACGTCGACGGTCGGGGCCTCATCGGCGGGATCGTCGGGGAGGGGTGGCGGGTCGTCCTCGTCAGGGAACCAGCCGGCGCGCGGGAGTGGGCAGGCCACCGACCGGGCGCCGGCTCGGGCCACGAGCTGGTACCCGCAGGCCACGGCCAGCCGGTTCAGGGTGTCTGCGGTGGGGACCCGTCGATCCCGTTCGTAGGCCGAGAGGTTCGGCTGGCTGATGCCCACGACCTCGGCCAGCTCACGCTGGCTGAGGGCGCGTGACTCCCGGATCTCCCGGAGGAAGGCGCCGTACATGGGCCTCAGTCTACGCATATGCAACTCGATATGGTCATGGAACCGGCTGCTGAACTGGTCAGATCTGATGGATGGAGGTCGTCAGCTCGAGCGTCGATTGGCTGGGCCAGTTCCTGTCCGTCGTGATGAGGTGATCGGCGTCGAGGTGGCCGGCGGTGGCGATCACCAGCGCGTCGGGCAGCTTCAGCGACCGGTGTCGCGCCCGGAGGGCCGCTGCCGCGACCGCGATCTCGGCGTCGAGTGGCTCGATGGCGATCGGTACACGATCGACGAGGTCACGAACTGCGGCCACGGCGTCGGTGCCCGTGCGTGATGGTCCGACCAGGATCTCGGCGAACGCCGATGCAGGGATGACCAGGCGGTCGTTTCGATCTCGGGCGTCGCCGAGTGCGACGCGCGCCTCGGCGTGGTGGGCATCGTTGGCGTCGAGGAAGCCGATGATGACGCCGGCATCGAGAACCGTCAGTCCCATTCGTCGCGTAGTGCGGAGAGCTCATCTGGTTCGTAGACGCCGGTCAGTGCACCGGCGAGCTCGGCGAGGACGTCGACCTCTCGCTCGAACACCACACGTCCGGGCCCGTCGGCATGCGCCACCAGGCGTTCGCCCACCTGGAGTCCCGCGGCACGAAGGGCATCGGTCGGGATGGTGACCTGGTGCTTCGAGCTGACTCGCGATGTGCCTCGTCGACGATTCTTTACACTTGCCATGGGAGTAAAGGATATGGCGCTCGGCGATCCACGGTGCGGAGAGGATCGAACAGCCGAAGGTTCACCGGAGGACGGTCAACGCCGCCAGACCATCTCGTTGGGCGGCGGTCAGCAGCCGGGGCCCTCCGGGAACGCGTTCGTGAGGATCTGCTTCGGGGTCGAATGCCGCCCGCACCCAGAGCGTTCCGCTGTCATCGTCGACCACTTCGAAGTCGACCACGACAGGTGCGTTGCCCCACTCCTCGACACTGCGAGGCGAGGGAATGGAGACAGCGTTTCCGTCCTCAGAGACGACCAGGGCCGTTCGCCCGGTCGTCTCACGCACGCGGCCCACAAACGTCTCCACACCCAGCACCGGACCGAGCTCGGCGCGCGCCGATGCCGTCAGCGTCGCAAGGCGCATGAGCGCGCCACCGGTCTCGGCGTCGAGGACCGCAGGGTCAGGATCCGGCTCGGCGTGTTCGATCAGCCACTCAGCCACGAACCGCGCCGAGCGATGCCCTGCCAGCCGGTCAGCCGCCGCATGCGCTGCCGCCGCTGCATCCACGTCGCCGGCTCGGACGAGCCGACACACGTCAAGCATGAGCGACGAGTACCAGACAACCCGTCCTCGCGCCCCCGTCTCCGACCTCGGAACCACAGAGATCGGTGTGGCAGCAACACCCTTGTCTCGCAGCGAACGCAACGCCGAGTCCGCTCGGAGATGCCCGCCCGGGCGCAACACGGCGGCGAGCTCAGCTGATGTCGTGAGCGGCCAGGGAAGGATCATCTCACCATTCTCTGCTCTGAAACTGCACTCTGCAGTCTCAGACGCTCGAATGGTCGCGCCCCGAGCCGCCGACAGTGCGGACCCGAGCATCCCCTATGGCCGGCATGGCGGGGACACGACCTCTGTCCCCAAGGTGCCTGCGGAGACTGCGCCGGCGCGCGGTGCCGCGAGGGATAGCATCGCCGCTATGAGGTGGGGTACGGTCGAGCTCGAGGACGAGGTCGTTGAGTGGCTCGAGCGCCTCGATGACGACAGCTTCGGTCAGGCAGAGCGCTACATCGATCTGCTGGCCGACGAAGGGGTGCATCTCGGTGAACCGTTCACGCGACAGTTGCGAGGCAAGCTTCGAGAACTCCGCTTCAGCCTGGACCGCCGGCGGGTTCGGATCACGTACTACATCGCGTCCGGGAGACGGATCGTGTTGCTGACCGTGTTCGTCAAGGCCCAACGCCAAGAACGCCGGGAGATCGATCGAGCCGAGAAGGCCATGCAGCGCTGCATCGCCGAGGGCCATACCGTCGAGGAGGACCAATGAGCGCACGCCGGAGCTGGGATGAGGTCAAGGCAGGTCGGGCCGACAGCGCAGAGCGCCGCCGCGGGTACGAGAAGGCGGGCCGAGCGATCCGACTGGCGCTGGAGATCCGGGCGCTGCGTGAAGCGCGCGGGCTGAGCCAGCGGCAACTCGCAGAGCGTGTGGGCACGACGCAGTCGGCAATCGCTCGGCTGGAAGGTGGGAACGTCTCGCCGAGCCTGCCGACCCTGGACAAGATCGCCGAGGCGCTCGACGCCGAACTGACCGTGAGCCTCGTCGACCTGAAGGCGGGCTGACGCTGAACTCCGCCCCGATCCCCAAAAGGCCGCCATAACCGGCGGGGGCACCGCCCGGGAGTGCCGGACTGCAACGCGGGCCGGCGACTGTCCCCGAAGGTCCGCAACCGTCGGCCATGCCGTCGACACGATAATCACCCGTGTAACCGGCAGGGAGTATCAGGCAACGGGTGCGCCGATGCGATGAGCCGTGACCGGCTGAACACGCGCCAGTAGCCCGTGGGCTGCTGAGCATCACGGGGATGGAGTGCTGGCTCACCTGTGACTGGACGCCGCGTCCTACGCGGCCTGGGCTTTCGGCGGGTCGCCCGGTGGGGCCGGCCCGGCCCGGGGCTCGACCAGCACCACCCCGTCGCGGTTGCGGAACTGGGGGCGTCCGTCCACCATCTCGACGAACAGCTCGCCGGCGTGCACCCGGGTGTGGTGCCATCGGCAGAGGAAGACGAGGTTCTCGACCTTGGTCAGGCCGCCGTCGGTCCAGCGGATGATGTGGTGGGCGTCGCACCAGCCGACGGGGCGGTCGCAGCCGGGGACAGCGCAGTGGTGGCCGTCGCGGGCGACCAGGGCTCGGCGCATGGCCCGGTTGGCGACTCGTAGCTCCCGGCCGGCGTCGAGCACCTCGCCGTCGGAGCGGCGGATGACCACGTCGGCCAGCCAGCAGTCGCACGACCACAGGTGGGCAGCGCCGAGGGGGATGACCGAGGACCACGCCTGCTCCAGGGCGAGCATCCAGTCCATGGGGTCGCCGGACTCGGCGAGGGTATCGATGGTGGTGTGGAGCACGAACAGGGGCTGGCGCCGGGCCGGGTTCTTCGGTGACGCGGCGGCCCGGGTGCACAGCTCGCCCAGGGCCCGGGCCCGGCGCTGGCTGGGCAGCTCGTCGAGGCCGGGGTCGGTGGGGTCGACGTCGTGGTTGGCCTTGTCGGCCCGGAGGAGTTCGCTGACGATCTCGTCGACGGCCGTCTTCACGGTGATGGCGAGGTCGCCGCCGAGGTCGAAGTTGCCCTTGAGCCGCCCGTCGAGGGTCTGGGACAGGTAGAAGCGGTCCTTGCCCTCGGGCCCGGGCTCGGCCCCGTCGGGGTTGGCGTGGCGCAGCCAGAACTCGACCACCTGCACGAGCTGATCGGCGGTGAGCTTCTTGGCGGCGCCGACCAAGATCTTGGCTTCGTCCCGGGCGAAGGCGTCGACCGTGCGGGGGTTCAGTGCCCGGCTGAGCACGTTGGCGTGGCTGTGGGTGATCTCGCCGGCGGCCAGCGCCCCAGCGGTGGCGGGCATCGAGCGCAGATCTCGGGCCAGGCGCAGCCGGGAGCCGACGGCATCGCGGGCCTGACCGGTGCGGGCCGCCAGCCAGTTGGCCATGGACGTGGCCAGGTCGGGCCGGTGGGCGTCGCGGGCCTCGAGGTCGGTGGCGAGTCCCCCGACAGTGGCTTCGAAACGCTCGCGCAGCCGCTCCAGGGCCAACAACGCCTCCAGCGCCTCGGAGCGTGACACGTCGACGTCTTCGACCGAAGCGACCAGCGCGGCGGCGGCCTCGATCGCAGCCTCGAGTTGCTCGACGACGGTCCCGAACACGCGGACACTCCTGCACACAGATCAGCGGGGAAGTGGCTTGGGTGACGGGAGCCGGAGCTCCGAGTGGGCCGACGAGCGACCTCGGACCGCCACCATAGCGAACACCAGTTCGATCCACAACCCCAACCTGAGAAATCCAGCGCTGGTTGCCGTGCGCAGCGTGCCGGCCTGGTGCCAGCGCGAGCCGGGCAGACCTTCAGATGGTCACGATCCTCACCGGGATCGGCGCACACACCGCCGCCATGTCACGAGGATCGCTGCTGATGACGACGACGTCCCCGCTCGGTGCTGCTCGGACGGCTGCGCCGATGTGGGCGTCGGCGACGCTGGACACCACGGCGGAGGACACCAGGCTCGCGGCGGTGTTCGCACCGGGCCCGTCGAGGTGGTGGTCGGTGATCCGGGACCGGTCGAGGAGCGCGGCCGCGGGGTCGGTTCGGTCCCATCCGGCTTCGACCCGGGCGACCCAATACAGTAGTATCACTTACGAACTCAAGTGATAACAAGGAGTGCCGGTGGTATCGGTCTCGAACGGGGACGTGGACGATTCGTGGCCGGCCGTGGCATACGAGTCCCTCCCGTGGACGAGCGAGCCGGACCCACTGGCGTCGAGGACGGCGCGGCGACGCCACCGTGGACCCTACGACGCTGCGGTCCCTCCTACGATTGCCGAGCGGTCGTTGCGCCTGGCGCAGGAGACCGTGGCCGAGATGGACGATGCGACTGCCGAGATCTCTCGGTTCGACGCCGAGCTCGGCGACGAGATCGCCCCGTTCGCCGCCGTGCTCCTCCGAACCGAATCCGCTGCGTCCTCGCGGATCGAGAACCTGACCGCATCGGCGCGCGCCATCGCAACCGCTGAGATCGGCGTCCACGCGAGCCGCAACGCCGCGCTGATCGTCGCCAACGAGCGGGCGATGAACGCCGCGATCGACCTGGCGCGCCGCGTCGACGCCGACGCGATCCTCCAGATGCACCACGCACTGCTCCACGAGAGCGATCCGGACATCGCTGGACGCTGGCGGGACCGTCAGGTGTGGGTCGGTGGGGGCAGACTCGGGCCCCACGGCGCGCTGTTCATCCCTCCGCACCACGACAGGGTGCAGGGACTCATCGACGACCTCGTGGCCTTCATCGATCGCGACGACATCGGAGTGCTGGCCCACGCTGCGGTTGCGCACGCCCAGTTCGAGACGATCCACCCGTTCGCCGACGGCAACGGCCGCTGCGGTCGGGCGTTGGTCCACGCCCAGCTCCGCCTCAAGGGCCTCACCCGGAACGTCACCATCCCGGTGTCAGCCGGCTTGTTGACCGACACCGACGCATACTTCGACGCGCTGACCCGATACCGCGACGGCGACCCCGTCCCTATCGTCGAGCAGTTCACGCACGCCGCTCTCGCTGCGGTGAGCAACGGTCGGACGCTCGTCGGCGACCTGCGAGCCGTTCGCGAGGAATGGACGCAACGAATCACAGCCCGACGAACAGCGACAGCGTGGAAGGTCGCCGATCTGCTCCTGCGGCAGCCCGTGGTCAACGCGGCGGCCATCTCCGCTGCCGTCGGCATCGTCCCACAGAACGTCTACCGATCGTTGGCGCCACTCATCGAGGCTGGAGTGGTGGAGGAGCTCACGGACAAGAAGCGAAACCGGACCTGGGCGGCGCGAGAAGTGCTCGACGCCATCGACCGATTCGCCGCCCGGGCCGGTCGACGCAACCGCGCCTCGAGGCACTGACCAGCGCACCAAGTGCCCACGTGCCCACAGTGGGAAACATCGGTAGTGTGACCACCGGAGGTTGCGAGATGACGCTGATCGAGACCGACGACCGAAGCCGTGTGGTGCTGCCTGGTCGGCCGCGACAGAAGTTCCTCGTCCAGGAGAACGCCGACGGCAGCATCCTCTTGCTGCCGGCGAAGGTCGTCACCGAGGCGCAGCTGGAGTACGACGAGAGCCCGGCGCTTCGCGACCTGCTCGCACGGGCCGCCGCCTCGCCGACCGTTCGCACGCGCCGCCGTCGAGCCGAGTGACCGACGAGCCCGTTGCGGGCGAGGGCTCCTACTCTGCCGTCGCCGACGAGCAGCTCGACGCGATCGAAGCGAGCGATGGCTCGCTGTACGACGACATCCTGACGATCTGCGAGCTGATCTTCGCCGATCCAGCGCGGGCCCAGTCGATGTCAGCAGCCGTCCGGACGGAGCACGGCATCGTGTTCCGGCTGCCAGTTCCGGGGCGTCATCCGTACAAGGTGTTCTGGCGTTCGGACGGCCCACGCATCGAAGCGGTGTTCCCGTACGAGTGAGGATCCTGACGAGTGTCGGCATCGAACGGTGCCTGTAGCCGTCCGGTCAGACGGGTAGGAGTCAGGTGGTTGCGCACACCGCAGTACAGCGATCATGCGTCGGCCTTGGCCTTGAGGACCTGACTGACCCGTTGATGTGACAGCCCGACGAGCTGACCGACGTCACGGTACGACAGGTGGCAATCGCTGACCAGGTCGTGGAGCGCTTCACTCTGTTCCTGCTGCGCCCGGCGCATCGCGTCCTCTTGTGCCGCTCGGGCACGGCGGAAGCTCGCCACGAGCTCGTCCATCTTCGGGGGTAGCTGGGGGTGAACCTCGACCTCGATGTCGGCTTCGTCGGTGTCCAGGACCATGGCGATGGCCTCGCGGGCCATGTCGGCGGCCTGGTCGAGGCGCTTGCACTGGCTGTGGGCGCCGGGCACACCGGGTACCTCGAGCGCCCACCAGTCCCCGGTGCGGCGCGCTGTCACCGTGTAGGTGGCCATGGTGTTCTCCGTTTGGTCTCTCGTCTCTGCATCGTGCTTCGGATCAGCCAAATGTCTGCTCGGCCTCACCGATGATCCCCTTGGCCGTGAGCTCGTTGATCTCGTTGTGTCGGGGGATCGTGAGTCGTTGGCCGTTGAAGACCCACAGCTCATGGTTGGCTCCCTGCCGGAGCATCTCGAAGGTCACGTCATTGGATCTCGACAAGCCCTTCAGGTGCTTCAGCAGGTCCTTCTTCTTCAAGGCCTAAGTCTAGGCGGCTAGCCATATCAAGTCAAGGTTAACTAGACTGCAAACACGCGCCAGTAGCCCGTGGGATGCTGAGCATCACGGGGACCGAGTGCTGGCACACTCGTGGCCGGACGCCGCGTCCTACGCGGCCTGGGCTCTCGGCGGGTCGCCCGGTGGGGACGGCCCGGCCCGGGGCTCGACCAGAACCACCCCGTCGCGGTTGCGGAACTTGGGGCGTCCGTCGACCATCTCGACGACGAGATCGCCGGCGTGCACCCGCATGTGGTGCCATCGGCACAGGAAGACGAGGTTCTCGACCTTGGTGAGGCCACCGTTCTCCCACCAGATGATGTGGTGGGCGTCGCACCAGCCGACGGGGCGGTCGCAGCCGGGCACGGCGCAGCAGCGACCGTCGCGGGCGACGAGGGCTCGGCGCATGGCCCGGTTGGCGACTCGTAGCTCCCGGCCGGCGTCGAGCACCTCGCCGTCGGAGCGGCGGATGACCACGTCGGCCAGCCAGCAGTCGCACGACCACAGGTGGGCAGCGCCGAGGGGGATGACCGAGGACCACGCCTGCTCCAGGGCGAGCATCCAGTCCATGGGGTCGCCGGACTCGGCGAGGGTATCGATGGTGGTGTGGAGCACGAACAGGGGCTGGCGCCGGGCCGGGTTCTTCGGTGACGCGGCGGCCCGGGTGCACAGCTCGCCCAGGGCCCGGGCCCGGCGCTGGCTGGGCAGCTCGTCGAGGCCGGGGTCGGTGGGGTCGACCTCGTGGTTCGCCTTGTCCTGCCGGAGCAGCTCGCTGACGATCTCGTCGACGGCCATCTTCACGGTGATGGCGAGGTCGCCGCCGATGTCGAAGTTGCCCTTGAGCCGCCCGTCGAGCGTCTGGGACAGGTAGAAGCGGTCCTTGCCCTCGGGCCCGGGCTCGGACCCGTCGGGGTCGGCGTGGCGCAGCCAGAACTCGACCACCTGGACGAGCTGATCGGCGGTGAGCTTGCGGGCGGCGCCGACCAGGATCTTGGCTTCGTCCCGGGCGAAGGCGTCGACCGTGCGGGGGTTCAGCGCCCGGCTGAGCACGTTGGCGTGGCTGTGGGTGATCTCGCCGGCGGCCAGCGCCCCAGCGGTGGCGGGCATCGATCGCAGATCTCGGGCCAGGCGCAGCCGGGAGCCGACGGCGTCGCGGGCCTGGCCGGTGCGGGCCGCCAGCCAGTTGGCCATGGACGTGGCCAGATCGGGTCGGTGGGCGTCGCGGGCCTCGAGGTCGGTTGCGAGTCCGCCGACAGTGGCTTCGAAGCGCTCGCGCAGCCGCTCCAGGGTCAGCAACGCCTTCAGCGCCTCGGAGCGCGACATGTCGACGTCCTCGACCGAAGCGACCAGCGCGGCGGCGGCCTCGATCGCAGACTCGAGTTGCTCGACGACGGTCCCGAACACGCGGACACTCCTGCAGACAGATCAGCGGGGAAGTGGCTTGGGTGACGGGAGCGGGAGCTCCGAGTGGGTCGGCGAGCGACCTCGGACCACCACCATAGCGAACACCAGTTCGATCGGCAACCCCACCCCGAGAAATCCAGCGCTGGTTGCCGTGCGCAGCGTGCGGGCCTGCTGCCAGCGCGAGCCGGGCAGACCTTCAGATGGTCACGATCCTCACCGGGATCGGCGCGCACGCCGCCGCCATGTCACCAGGATCGCCGCTGATGACGACGACGTCCCCGCTCGGTGCTGCCCTGACGGCTGCGCCGATGTGGGCGTCGGCGACGCTGGACACCACAGCGGAGGACGCCAGGCTGGCGGCGGTGTTCGCACCGGCCCCGTCGAGGTGACGATCGGTGATCCGGGAGCGGTTGAGGAGCGCGGCAGCGGGGTCGGTTCGGTCCCATCCGGCTTCGACCCGCACCGCGGTGGGCACGACGGCGGACACGACCTGTCCGCGGCGACGACGAGTGGCGACGCCTTCGAGGTGAGCCAGGACGCGGCGGTGCTTGGGATGGGTGGCCGTGGCCAGCGCTTGCACCTCCTCGGCGTCGAGAACGATGGTCCTCACGCCGTCGCCGCCAGTTGCGCTTCGGCCCACAGCAGCACGTCGTCGGCGTCCGCGTCGGGGTGGCGGGTGAGGACCGCTTCGGCGGCGGCGCTGATCAGGTCCGGCCGGTCGGCCAGGGGTGAGCCATCTTGCGCGGCGAGTGCTCGAGCCACCTCGGCGAGGCTGGGACGCGTCTCGGGATGTTCGTCGTAGTGCAGGGCAAGGGCCGTCTCCAGGGCGATCGCCTCCAGTGCGCGACGGAGAGCGTTTGCCGTCATGGTCGTCGTGGATGGCGCGGCCCCGAGCCCGTCGACCGCGAGGGCGGCGGCGTCCCGAAGGTTCTTCGGCAGTCGCATCGACGTGTTCACGGTTGACGAATCGTCTTCGTCGAGGAGCCGGTTGATCTCGTCCAAAACCCGAGGGTCGCCCATGCCCGGGGACTGTACCACGGGACTGTGGTATTGTTTCCGAACGGATCAGGCCGACGAAGCCGCGGAGAATCGAGCGGGATCGCTGACTCGCAGACGGTTGAGGAGTGCTGCTACCGGTCGGTTCGCGCCATATCGGCTCGTTCCGCACGGCGGTTGGCACGACTGTGGACACGACGTGGCCGCCACGTCGACGGGTCGCGACCGAGACGAGGTGAGCGAGAACCCGCCGGTGCTTGGGGTGGCTCAGTGTCGCCAGGGCTTGTGCCGCCTCGTTGTCGAGAATGACAGTCGTCAAGCCTCCACTGCCAGTTGCGCTTCGGTCCAGAGCAGTACGTCGTCAGCGTCGGCGTCGGGGCGGGGAGCGACTGCCGCGGTGGCTGCGGAGCCGATCAGGTCCGGCCGGTTCGCCAACGGTGAACCGTCTTGCGGCGAGTGCTCGAGCCACTTCAGCGAGGCTGGGACGCGTCTCGAGGTGTTCTTCGTAGTGCAGACGGAGGGCGGTTTCCATGGCGGTCGTCTCCGATGCGCGACGGAGAGCAGTTGCCGTCATGGTGGTCATCGACCGCGCAGTGAGGAACTCCTCGACGGCGAGCGCAGCGGCATTGCGAAGGTTCGTCGGCAACCGCATCGACGTGTTGACGGTTGACGAATCGTCTTCCTCCAGTAGTCGATGATCTCGTGCAGTGGCGAGGAGTCACTCATGCCCAGTACCCGGCGTAGATCTGCGCTCAGGTTCGCGTCTGCGGCAGCTCCTCGGGCTTCGTGGAAGTGGCGGCCACCTCGACTATGTCGTCTCACCCTCGGCACTCGAGCTGCGATCCTGGGGGCTTGCGACAACGGCACCGTCCGCGAGGATGTCCCGTTGACCGTGGAACTTGGGTGGGCCTCCGGGGTGATCATACGG
>CAZCJT010000011.1:0-22470 GCA_964498565.1 uncultured Acidimicrobiaceae bacterium | reverse complement strand
CAGTGGTCGGGGGCGGCGTTCTGAGGCACTCGGCCAACGCGACATCGACCGGCACATTCCGGGCGGTGCCCCATGGGATTATGCCGGAGCGATATGGGATAGTCGGCGGCCGCCCGATCGATGCTCACTGGCACTTCGGGACACCGTCCCACGCAGATATGGGGGTGCGATATGGGGGACTTCTCCGCCGCGCGATCGGCACCTCGGGACGGACCCCGGCGGGTCAATCGCCGCCGGCCGGCGGGACGAGATGCTGCCCCAGCCACGCGGCGGTTGCTGCCTCGTCGAGATCTCCTGATGCGATCGCCATCACCGTGCGCTCGGCATCGTCGACGTCGGGGTGTGGATCCAAGGACCAGCCGTTTATGGCCACGAACATGCGCATCGACACCCAGCCGGCACGCTTGTTGCCATCGGGGAGCGGGTGGTTCATCACGAGGCGAACCAGAAGGACGGCTGCCTTGTCGACGAAATCCGGATACAGGTCGACGTCGCGGTAGCCGGCCTGTGGAGCATGCAGGGCGGAGTCCGCCAGCGAGAGACGCGACATCTTCATGAGCACCGGGACTTCGATGCCGGTGATCTCTCCGGCGATGACGAGGAAGTCGGCGAGATCGAGATACTCGATGGTCACTTCGCCAGACGTTCGAGAAGCTCGCGGTCCTGCTCGACGATGTCGCGCAGGCGCTTCTTGAACGCTGGATCGTTGCGTCGCCGCTCGACGGCCTCGGCGAGGGCACCCTTGATCGTCTCATTGAGGCTGGTGCCCTCGGCACGGGCGACCGCTTCGGCGTCGGCGGCGAGGTCGTCGGGAAGGCGAACGGTCAAGTTCTTCGTCATGACACCACGGTATCACGGTGTCATCCCCGTTATCGATGCTGCCGGCTCCGGACCCACGTGTCATGCCAGGTATCGCTCCGGTCGGGGACGACGTTTCGGGACACCTCGGTGGCGTCGCCCGCAACGGCACATTGCGGGCGGTGCCCCATGGGATTATGCCGGAGCGATATGGGATAGTCGGCGGCCGCCCGATCGATGCTCACTGGCACTTCGGTACTACCTGACAACGACGGATTCTGACCTCGGTTCCCGGGGCGCGGCCACCACCCAGAACGTTCCGACCCACATGACCGCCGAGTACGGAAGAACGACGAGCGCCCAGACGGCACTGCCCTGGGTCGAGTTCAAGTCGTCGAACCCGACGACCGCACTGCCGAGCCAACCGAGCGTCCATGCGGTGGCTGCAACGAGCAGGTGGACCCGTGCTGCCCGACCGAACGATCCACGTCCACGGGCAACTCGCAACGACACCCACCATGGCCGCCCGAACAGCAGGAGCAGCGGCAGACCGATGAAGATCGGAAGGAGGGTCACCGTCATCACGAGGCCGAGGGCCGCTGGCGCGAACAACGTGACCGCAACCAGGCGAGCGCCGCTTCGCTCCAGACCTGGTAGCTCGCCGAATCGCGGTACCGCCACCCCCGCAGGGTGCCGCGGCTTCAGCGGAGAGTCCACACCGACTTGGGAATCCGAGAGCGGGCGGCTGTTCGTCGGCGTCGTCGAAGGCCGCATCAGGCACACGGTTGCACCCCGGCACGACTGGCGCCGGCTCCAGTCGTCCCCACATGTCTGCGGCGCGGTTCAGCGGAACCGGGCGATCACCAGCGTCTCGTCTCCGCCGGCGTCGGTGGTGACGCGCACGATGATGTCGTCGTCGACGTAGGCGGTCATGAAGCATCGATCCTGTGGCGTCTCGCACCCGAAGATCGATTCAACGTGCCAGCCGGAGCGGGAGGCGACGGCATCCAGGGTTGCCGCGTCGGGGGCGGCTTCGGCCCGCCAGGTCACCTCGAGGGTGTCGCACGCCTGGAAAAAGTCGATGCAGAGGGAGTCGCTGTCGACGGAGCGACCGGTCTCGTCCCATCCGGCGGGTACGGCCGCGGTGTCGGCGGCGGAGTGCAGGTCGGGGAACTCACGGATGAAGAACGCCCAGGCCAGCAGTGAGGCGGCCGCCACGACGATGACGCCGCCGGCGATCAGCGTGACAGTGCGTCGCCGGCTGCGGGCCGCTCCGCGATCGGTGTCCACGGCGGAAGCGTGCCAGGTCATGACGGTGATGGGCCGTGACGCGGGTTCTGGTCGCAACCGGTGAACCCTTCGCGGCGACTGCGTAGAGTCCTGGCAATACCAAGCGGCTCGGGGACCACCGCCCGTATCGAACACGAGGATCCTCGCCGAAGTCGCAATGGGCGCCCCCCACAGCGTCGGTCGCAGCGCTGGAAACTGCCGGATCTGGACGGACTCCGCACGCCTGATATCGCTCCGGTCTGTGACGACGTTTCGGGGCACCTCGGCCCCCTCGCCTCCACCGGCACCTTCGTGGCATCGCCCCACACAGATATGCGCGTGCGATAGGGGGCGGTTCATCTCCGCGCGATCAGCACTTCGGGACGGGTCGCACGCTGTACCCCCGGGCGTATGGTTCGCAGCTTGGACGCTCGCGAGGTCGATGAACGGGACAGCAGTTGGGAAGACAGTTCACCTCTGTTCCGGGTGTACCTCTTCGATCGCGGCGATGGCGCCGACTACTACGCCACGGAGACGTGGGACCTCGCTGGAGTCGACGTCCTCGATGCGGTCCGTTGGGCGCAGGAGCAGTCTGGCGATGATCGCCTCTACGCTCTCGCCCTCGTGCGTGATGAGCGTCTCACGGCCGAGTCGGACCCATCGCGAGGGCTCGTCTGGTTGGTCGGGATGGACTGGTTCGACAACGTCGACGGCGATCCCGAGGGCCAGCGGATCAAGGAGGGGATGGTCGCCCGACGTGGACGAACGGTCATCTCAGGCGAACCGCTCTGACCGCTGAACGTGCCGAGTCTTGCTGGCCGGCGCCGTCCGTACTGGATGATCTGTGTGCCGGTCCGATCTGACTCGTCTGCGAGGACGGAACGTGTCAAGGGGGATGAGACAACTTCCTATGCGGATTGGATGAGTGCTTCCCGGTTGGGTTCGTTGATCCACGCGACCTGGGGGAGCTTCGGCGGGGTGGGTGGCTGGTGGCGGAACCGGGCGGGGTTCGCGTTGTAGGCGGCGGTGAGGGTGTCGGCGCGGGCGGCGCGGATCTCGGTGGCGGTGTCGTAGTGGACGGACGCTGGCGTGTGGAGGCCGATGCCGGCGTGGCGGTGGACGTGGTTGTAGTGATCGAAGAACGCGGCGCAGAACGAGCGGGCATCGGCGATCGACCCGAACCGGCCCGGGAACGCCGAGCAGTACTTGAGCGTCTTGAACTGGGCTTCGCTGTAGGGGTTGTCGTTCGACACCGACGGGCGGCTGTGCGAACGGGTGACGCCGAGATCGACGAGCAGCTGCGCGACGGGCTTGGACGTCATCGACGACCCACGATCCGCGTGCAAGGTCAACTGGTTGCGGTCGACGCCTTGGCTGTCGAACGCGTCAGCGATGAACGCTTCGGCGAGCTCACCGGTCTCGGCCGCGGCGACGGTCCAGGCCACGACGTAGCGGGAGTAGATGTCGATGATCACGAACAGCTCGTAGTAGACGCCACGCTCGGGACCGGCCAGCTTCGTGATGTCCCACGACCACACCTGGTTCGGGCCACGGGCGATCAGCTCGGGTTTCTTGCGGGCCGGGTGCGTGCGCTGCCGGCGACGTTCCCGGTTCTCGCCGACAGCAGCGAGGAGCCGGTACATGGTGCGGATCGAGCACAGGTAGATGCCGTCATCGAGCAGCTGTGCCCACACCTGCGCCGGTGCCAGATCCCGGTACTCGGGTGAGCGAAGCACCGATAGCACGTGTTGACGTTCGGGCTCGGTGAGCTTGTTGGGCGGCGCCGGCCGCGGTGGGCGCGGACCAAATACCGGGTCCCGGCGTCGCCGCAGGACCGTTGCCCGGTTGACGCCGAGCAGCTCGCACGCCTGCTTGGTCGAGGTCACCTCCTCGAGCGAAGGGAGGTGTTCGGCGATCACGGCTTCGACCGTGGGTCGGTATCCGCGCTCTCGGAGAGCTGCTCCAAGAGCGCGTGCACTTTTCCCGTGATCTCCAACGCGGTCCGGGTGCGCTCGAGCTCGGCGGCCAGTCGTTCGTTCTGGCGGCGTAGCCGGTCGAGCTCGACCTCCTCGGCCGTGCGGCGCTTCTTGGACTTGCGGGCCAGACCCGCCCGGGCACCCGCCTCGGCCTGCTTGCGCCACTCCGAGATGTGCGAGGAGTAGACACCCTCGCGGCGCAGGATCGCCCCGCGCTCGTCGGAGCCCTTCGGCCAGGTGTCGTACTCGGCGAGGATCTCGGCCTTGTACTCGGCGGTGAACGATCGCCGCTGAGGTCTCGCGGCCGGGTCGATGTCGTCGTCGGTCACGCCCCCAGTGTGGGCGCGTCCGTTCAACGATGCAGTCGTCATGGTCATGGTTCTCGTAGTCCTGTCTTGCCCCGTCGGGTCAGATGATCGGGTACCGCAGGTGTCTCATCTCACCCTGACAGACAGGGGGACGCCGCGAGAGACCGACACGTATCTGCGTCAGCCGGGGTGCTCACGAAGGGTTGCCAGAGCCTCGTCCTGGCTCCTCGATTCTGCGAGGTCACGTAGGCGGTCACGAGCCCGCTGCGCCTGTTCAAGCGTCTCGCAGTTCACGGCGAGCACGTAGCGCCCATCGCGAAGGACCGCGAAGACCGACCAGTAGAAGGGGTTCTCGCCGCCTGCTCCAGGATTGTCGAAGCCGAACACGGCCATGACCGACCAGAAGATGACGCGTGGCGTAGTCCACCGGGGCTCGCGTGACTTCTGCTGCAGGTCGACATCCGCAAGCCACGACCCCGCTGGTTCCTCGGCTCGCACCACCTGCAGGATATTGATCTGCCGGATCTGGACGCGTTTCGCACGCCGCATATCGCTCCGACCCGGGACGACGTTTCCGGGCGCCTGGACACCCTCGCCGCCACCGGCACCTTCGGGGCACCGCCCCACCCACATAGGCCCGTGCGATATGGGGCGCTTCTACGGCACGCGATCGAAGGCATGTCGATGCCCCTACTGCCTTCAGCCTCGGCACGGAGGGCCGGCGGACACCGTCGCCGGTGCGTACTGCACGGTTGGGTAAGTCGAGTGGATCGATGTCGTCACAATCATTGGCCCGTTGGACCCATCAACTCGATGCCGTAACGGTCCGCTGCCGCCTTGAGTCCGGCGAAATCTGGTTCACCGCTTGCAGGCGGGAGCGTCCGCTCCGTTGCGGGCGCGCCAGCGTCGCGGAAGAAACGCTCCAAACCCGGCGCCGAGGACATCTGGAGCATCTTGGCGGGCGAAGCCTGGCCGACCGCGAAGCCGTGCTCGATGCCACGTGGAAGCACCGCGAACGAACCCTGTCCGGCTGTCCAGGTGCGGACGCCACAGGTAAAGGTCACCTGCCCTTCGAGGACATAGAAAGACTCGTCCTCGTTGTGGTGGAGGTGGTGCGGGGGTGAAAACGCCGGCGGATAGTGCACCTCGATCAGGCTGAACGCACCCCCGCTCTCATTTCCCGACGCCTTGACGGTCATGAGAGTCCGGAGAAACCAGATCGCTTCACCTTCGCCGGGCCCAACGACGTGTAGGTACTCAGCAGTCATCCAAGTGCCTCCCGGCCGCCAACCCACACAGCGCTCTGCTGCCGTGACGTTACTTCGGACGGGGAGACGTCGCTCGGTCGTCACTCGCTGGCGGCAAGCGGCGCAGGAGACGCTGGTCGATTGCCGGATCTGGTGGCGGGCCCGCACGCCGTGGATCGCTCCAGTCGGCGGCTGGCGTTTCGGGACGCGTAGAGGCCCTCGCCCCGTGCGGCACCTTCCGGGCGGTCGTTGTGTCGACATGGCCCAGCGGTTGGGGACAGTCCGCCGGCGCTCGTCCCGCACTCGATGGCCGTCGTGCCACCGATGAGTTCAGGATGGTCGTAGCGTCGACTCACATATGAGTGGATTCGGGCCGCATCGTCTCGCTCACCTCGCCCAGGTGATGCAGCACCATGTTGAGGAGGACCGGGTCGGTGGCGTCGCCTGGCTGTTGGCCGCAGGGGACCAGGCGGAGGTCGGTGTCGCCGGCGAGCTCACCCGAGGCGAATCGAGGCCAGTCGGCCGCGACAGCATCTTCCGAATCTCGTCGATGACCAAGCCGATCGTGGCGGTCGCGGCGCTCATCCTCGTGGAGGAGTACGCGCTGCGGCTCGACGATCCCGTTGACTCGCTGCTGCCCGAGCTGTCGGATCGGCGTGTGCTCGTCGATGCTCGAGGTCCGATCGACGGGGAGACCGTGGCCGCCGAGCGGTCGATCACGCTGCGCGACGTGTTGACGTTCCAGCTGGGCATCGGCATGGACTTCTCGGCGCCTTGGCCGCAGCCGTTCCTCGACGCATTGGCCGAGCTCGAGCTCGATGCGGGTCCGCCCGAGCCGCAGGCGCCCCCGGAGCCGGATGAATGGATGCGTCGGCTCTCGACTCTGCCACTCCTGTACCAGCCGGGCGAGCGTTGGCTCTACAACAGCGGCGCCGATGTCCTCGGTGTGCTTATCGCACGCGCCGCTGGCCAACCGCTCGACGTCGTGTTGCGCGACCGTTTGTTCGAGCCGCTGGGCATGGTCGACACCGCCTTCTCCGTCGCGGATGTCCAGCGGTTTGGCACGTGCTACGGGAGTGATCCAACCGGTGCACGGTTCGTCTTCGATTCTCCGGATGGCCAGTGGTCGAAGCGTCCTGTGTTTCCGTCTGGCGCGGCAGGCCTTGTTTCGACCGTGGACGATCTGCACGCGTTCGCGCGGATGCTCATGTCGGGTGGACGGCTCCCAGATGGCTCGCACCTGCTGTCGCGCGCCTCCATCGAGGCGATGACCACAGACCAGATCGACGTGACACGCGGCGCGCCTGGACCCCTGCTCGACGGCTCGCAGGGGTGGGGCTTCGGCGTTGGGGTGCAGGTGCGCCGCACCGGTCTCGGACCCGCCGTCGGGTCCTACGGCTGGGCAGGCGGTCTGGGGAGCATGTGGTCGAACGACCCCGGCAACGACCTCATCGGAGTGCTGCTCAGCACCGATGCCTTCGCAGGTCCGTTCCCTCCGCCGGCGGTCATCCAGGACTTCTGGACCGGCGCGTACACCTCGCTCGACAACTGACTGGAGAATTGGTCATGCCATCGCCCGCTCCGACACCCGACCCGCACACCGGCTTCAGCGCACCCGGTGCGACTCCGACTCCGTGGGAAGACGTGGTCGACGTGCTCGAATCGGCCGAGCTGTTCTGGATCTCGACAGTTCGCACGAACATGCGACCGCACGTCACGCCGCTACCGGCCGTGTGGCGCGACGACGCGCTCTACTTCTGCACCGGTCCCGGCGAGCAGAAGGCCCTCAACCTTGGCGAAAACGACCAGTGCGCGCTCACCACGGGCGACAACCGCTGGAACGCCGGCCTCGACGTCGTCGTAGAGGGGCGGGCCGAACGGGTCACCGACGACGCGTTGCTGCGTACGCTGGCCGCGATGTGGTCCACGAAGTACGACGGCGACTGGCAATACGACGTGCGCGACGGCGCCTTCCACCACCAGCCGGGTGTGGCCCACGTCTTTGAGGTCCGCCCTAGCAAGGTGCTGTCCTTCGCCAAGGGCGACTTCGCCCAGACCCGGTATCGCTTCGCCGGCTGACCCGCCGACTGGTTAGTCCGCTTGGTCGGCCGAGGCGTCCCAGAACGCTCCGGCGGCGAAGCGTCCCGGGTGCCCACCAACGCCGGGTACGCGACGTTGTCGTGACGCTCATCGTGTCCGCAAACGACGGGCCGGAGCGTCCCCTACCGGCGAGTCGATCGCGGGGTAGATGCACCCGTCGTTAGACAACTCGTTAGACACGCGCCCGAACGAGCCGACCCGACCGGCGCCTTTCCCCTGGTCAGCGGCCTGCGGCGGGGCACGTGGGATGACCTCGTCCGGCACGCAACCCGAAGGTCCGTTCGACGTCGTCTCCACCGCTGTGACCAGGGCGAATACGTCCACCGCCGCGGTCGTCGATGATCTCCGCACGCCGATCCGAGAACGGCGAAGGCCCTCCCCGACGTATCGGAAAGGACCTCTGACCTGGGCAAATGCCCGAGTTGGTGGCGGGGGCAGGATTTGAACCTGCGACCTTCGGGTTATGAGTTCGACGGACCGCGTCCCGGCCTGTGCCGTCTGGTACCTCGTCGTGCCTGTAAGCTGGGGTTTCGCGGACTCGGCGTGTCGTCGCGTACCTCGCCGTCACCCTCGATCTCGTTCGATCCGTTAGAAGACCCGTTAGAAGTCTCCGCCACGACGCCGTACCCGTGACGCTCCAGATATCGGTCGATCGACGCCTCGTCGAAGTACACGAGACCGTCCCGGTCGGGGCCGCCGTCGAGCTCGCCTGCGAAGAGCAGCATGTAGACGTCGCGGCCGCGGATCCCGAGGCGCTCGGCCGCCTCAGGCGACCGGATCCCGTCCTTCATGAGCCGCGTGGTCATCGGTCCGAGCCTACGTCTGGCCGTGTCTTCGAGAAGGTCGTCGATCTCCGGCCAGACCTTCGTGGGACGGTGCCGCCACCCCAACCCGGACCACGATCCGGCGTTGCGGGACGGTCTGCTGGGCGACTCGGGAGGCGCGGTAGGTGGTGCTGTGGCCCTCGACTACGCGCCATCCTTACGGCCCTCGACAGTTCGGACGGGCATGCGCTGCCGAGCAGGGAGCTCATGGGACCTGAGGGGCGGACTCGTAAAGCGCTCGCCCACGCCCACGATTCGACCGCGCTGAACGACCAGTCCGGTGCTCGGATCAGAGGAGGCACAGGTCCCGCCCGGCTTGCACGGCCGCGTGTCGGTCGACCACGCCGAGCTTGCGATAGATCGCTCGACAGTGCGTCTTGACGGTGTTCAGGGAGATGTACAGCTCGGCCGCGATGTCTCGTTGGGACATTTGGGTCGGGAGGTATCGCAGGACGGCCAGCTCGCGATCCGTCAGCTGCTCCGCGAGGGCGGGGGCAATTGGGCTGCCGCTCCTGCCGACGCCGTGACGGGCTTCGACGCGGGCGAGCTGGCGACCGACGATGCCCGGATCCGCGCAACGGTCGACCACCGACCGCGCCTCGGCGACGAGAGCCGCCGCACTCTTGTCACCGAGGGACAGCAGCGTGTCGCCGCATGTGGTTAGTACGTGGGCGAGCGCGATGTCGGTGGACACCCGCCTGGCCAGGTCGATCGCGGTCGCTGCGTCGGCTCGAGCCGTGACCGGGTTGTCTTCGATGACTGCCCGGGCCCGTACGGCGTAGGCCGGGGCGACCCCGTGGTAGGCGTCGAGCCCGAAACTGGTCGCGGTGGCCAGTGCCTCTTCGGCCGCCGCGAGGGCGGTTCCCGTGGTGCCGGCGTCGAGTTCGAGGATGGCCCGATACACCAGCGCGAGGACGAGTGGCGATCGGCTGCCCTCGGCTTCGGCCTTCTCCACGGCGAGTCGCAGCGTGGTGCGCGCCGGATCCGCTTGGCCGGCCCACGTGTAGGCCGCTCCGACTGCTGTCGAGAGGTCTGACGCGTACTCGGCGAGCTGGTTGGTCGCGGAGATCTCGCTCGCCAGGGCGAGCCCGGTGCTCACGTCGCCGCGGGCCAGCGAGATGTTGATGCGCAGTGCCGCGGTGGCGTTCGGGTTGAAGCCGGGCGGCGCCGCTGCCACCATCCTGGCCAGCCAGGACTCGGCGGGTCCGTAGCGTCCGCCGATGAACTCGCACCAGCCGAACAGGAGCGAGGCCACCACGGAGGTCTCCGCTGCGTGGCCGAGCTGCTCGAGATGTCTGCGGAGGGTGTCGATCTGGCCGTCCCGTAGGAGTTGCGGGCCGTAGGTGAACAGCACCCGCTCGGCGCCGACGGCATCGCCGGCAGCGAGGTGATGGACCATGGCATGGCGCTGGTCGCCGTTGGCCTCGAACCAGGTCCCGGCTCGTCCGTGGAGCCCTGGCAGGAGCGTCGGGATGGTGCGCTGCGCCTCGAGTCGGAGGAGGTCGCGGAGCAGGTGGTGGTACCGGAACCAGGTACCCGTGCGGTCGAGCGCGATCAGGAGCTGGTTGCGCTGGGCCGTGGCCGCGAGCCACGTGCCGCCGTCGTGGGTGCCGGTGACGGCGTCGACAAGGTTGCCCGAGAGGTGATCGAGCACCGACGTCTCGACCATGCGGCGGCGGTCTTCGGATTCCAGGCTGTCGAGGAGCTCATCGCGCAGGTAGTCGACCACCAGCTGGTCATCGCCCCGGAACGCCTCGACGAAGGCCACGGGATCCTCGGTGCTGGTGAGCGACAGACCGGCGAGCACCAGCCCGGCGGCCCAGCCCTCCGTTCGACTGCAGAGCCCGTCCAGGTGGGCCGCGCGCAGCTTGCTCGCGGCGGCGCCGAGCAATCCGGAAGCCTCCATCGCGTCGAAGCGCAGGTGCTCGGCCCGTACCTCGGTGATCTGTTTGCGCACGCGGAGTCGGCCGAGCCGAAACGGCGGGTCGAATCGGGTGGCGAGCACGAAGGTGACATGCCGCGGGCACAGTTCGATGAGGCGCTCCATGCCCCGGTGGACTCGGGCACTCTCGATCAGGTGGTAGTCGTCGACGACCACCACGAGCGGCTCGCCGGTCGCCTCGAGGGCGTTCACCAGCGGCGGCACCACGGTGACGTCGTCGCCGTACGAGCCGGCGACCACGGGCCGTACCGCTGCTGCGACTTCAGGACGGGCGTCGGCAAGCGCACCCACGAGGGAGGTCCAGAACTGGGCCGGGTCGGAGTCACTCTCCTCGACCTGGAGCCATGCCACCGGGACGTGTCGATCGGTGAGCCATGACGCGAGCAACGTCGACTTTCCCGAGCCGGCGGGGGCGCTGAGCAGGACCAGCCGCGTGCCGCTCCGGAGACCCTCGTCGAGCAGGCGATCCAGCCGGGGTCGGCGGACCAAGTGCGTCGGGGGCATCGGCGGGCGGAGCTTCGTGGCTGCCAGGCTCGTCAGCCGAGTCTCCTGCACACTGGCGACCCTAGGCCCGCATCTCACCCGGGTGAGATGGCGCCGTGGGTGAGGCGCCCTCACACCGCCGGTGGGGATGCTGGGTCCATGACCGAACCCACCAGCTACGAGATCGTGATCAGGGGGCGAGCCAGCGCCCGGCTGCTCCGTCCGCTCCTCGACGACTTCACCGTCGACTACGACACCGAGGGCGTCACCCGCCTCGTCGGCGACATCGGGGACCCCTCCCACCTGCACGGCGTTCTCGCCCACCTCACCTCGCTCAACGCCGAGGTCGTCTCCGTGGCGGCACAGGCATGATCACCGTCGAGGGCATCACCAAGACGTACGGCTCACGCACCGCCGTGGACGACATGTCCTTCACCGTCACCGCCGGCCGGGTCACCGGCTTCGTCGGACCCAACGGCGCCGGCAAGTCCACGACGATGCGCATGATGGTCGGGTTGACGCGGCCGGACCGGGGCGAGGTCCGCTACGACGGGGTCCGCTACATCGACATCGCCCGACCTGCCCGTGTGGTGGGCTCCGTGCTCGACGCCGGCTCCATGCACCCGGGACGCAGCGCCCGCAACCACCTCCGCGCCCTCGCCGCTCTGAGCGGCATCGGCGCCGACCGTGTCGATGAGGTCCTGGGCGAGGTCGGGCTCGAGACCGTTGCCGATCAACGAGCCGGCGGCTTCTCGCTCGGCATGCGCCAGCGGTTGGCCCTCGCCGGCGCCCTGCTCGGCAGTCCGCACGTCCTCTTGCTCGACGAGCCGTCGAACGGGCTCGATCCCGACGGCATCCGCTGGCTGCGCAACCACCTGCGCGACTTCGCTTCCAACGGCGGGACGGTGTTCGTGTCCAGCCACCTCATCGGCGAGCTCAGCATGTTCGCCGACGACCTGATCGTCGTCGGGGGCGGAAAGCTGCTGGCCGCCGAGTCGGTCGAGGCCATCACCGCCCGCAACGACGTGGCGGTAGTCGTCGAGACCAACTCGCCCGCCCAGCTGCTCGCCGTCCTTGCCGCCCATCACCTCCTCGCCGAACCGTCGGGCGACCGGATCCTCGTGCACGGCACCACCAAGCGGGCGGTGTCGCAACTGGCCTTCGACAGCGGCATCCAACTCATCGAGATCACCGAGACATCGCCGTCTCTCGAGGACAGCCTCCTCCACATGACCAGCAGCTCCGCCGAGTTCTCCTCCAACTGAAAGCGACGACCCATGACCACCATCACCCTCACCGCCGGGAGCCGTCCGCTCCCCGACGTCCTGCGCAGCGACTGGATCAAGCTGTCCACGATCCGCGCCAACAAGGCCACGTTGATGGCCACCGCGCTGATCGGCCTGGTCGCCTCCTGGGCGGTCGCCACCTTCGTCACCGACGAGGTTCTGTTCGTCTCCGACGTCTACGTGTACTCGACATTCCTGACCGCGGTCCTCGCGTCGGTGGCGGGCATCGTGCTCTTCGGCTCGGAGGTCCAGCACGGAACCCTTGGCCTGGCGCTGTCGGCGCAGCCGAACCGCTGGCTGCACGCCGCTTCGAAGACGGCCATGGCCGCAGCATTCGGTCTCGTCCTCGGCGCCGTGGGCATGATCACCGGCTATGTCGGCGCCGTGCTCGGCGGACTCGAACTGGGCAACACCTCCGGCATGGTGGCGACCACCGCCTGGGCACTGTTCTTCACCACTGTGAGCGCCATGCTCGGGCTGGGCGTCGGCATGATCGTGCGCCACGCCGCCGGCGCCATCTCCGGGCTGCTCGTCTGGTGGCTGGTGCTCGAGAACCTGTTGTGGGCGTTCCTCCCCGCCCGCATCTCGCGCTTTCTCCCCTACTTCGCCGGTGGCTCCCTCCTCGACGTCGACGTGGACATGAACACCACCGAGACACTCGCCGCCGCCTTCACCCGACCCCAGGCGGCGCTCGTCTACGCCGCCTACGCCGGCCTGGCACTGGTGGTCGGCACAGTTCTGCTCCACCGGCGCGACACCAACTGAGCCTGTTGGGTCACCCGGCATCACGTCAGCCATCCCGGTCCGACCGCAAAGCACGCCGCGGTCCGATCGAGAGTCGCCCGAGTGTCGGGCGCATCCAGCCGCTCGCCATGCAATGGCCAGCGCAGCCGGCAAGCCCCCCGCCGTCGAACACACGAATCAGCAGCGACGACCGACCGGTCCTCGCCCCCAGAGCAGGAGACAGAACATGACCAACCCGATCACCCTCGAGCTGCGGGCCACCGACAACAGGACCGCCCGCTGGCGCCCACTCGTGCAGTGGTTCCTCGCCATCCCGCACCTCATCGTCATCGACGCGCTCAGCACGCTCCGAGCGATCCTGGGCGTCATCAGCGCGGCCATGGTGGTCTTCACCAGGCAAGTGCCCCGCCCCCTGTTCGACGCCATCGCCATGACGTACCGCTACGAGTGGCGGGCCCTGACCTACGTCGTGTTCCTCCATGACGAGTACCCGCCCTTCGAGTTCACTCCCGCCGGCGACGACGACGGACATGCCCCTCACTTGCAACTCGGCATCGAGTACCCGAGGGAACTCAACCGCTGGAAGCCGCTCTACAAGTGGCTCCTCGCCGTCCCGCACTACGCGGCATGCCTCGTCCTCGCGGTCGCCGGTGCCGTCACCGTGCTCTGGACCCTGGTGGCGGTCATCGCCACCGGTCGGTACCCGGAGTCCGCCCGCCGGTTCCTCGTTGGCGTCTACCGCTACGGCCTCCGGGTCCAGGCGTACGTCGGGCCGCTCACCGACGAATACCCGCCATTCCGGCTGAGCGCGTGACCCACGAAGGTGCTTGTGCCTCGTGCGACGCCGAGGAGGGGTCTACTGCGTCGACTTGCTCGCGATGGCGAGGGCGATGTCTTCCTGCACGAGGTCGTTGTTGATGTCGATGGCGGCGGCGGAGCCGGCTCCGCCGGCGGTGATGACCTGGGCTCGGGGGTCGATGGCGTTGCCCGCACCCCACACGCCCGGGACGCTGGTGCGTCCGGCGCGGTCGACGACGGCGAACCCGGTCTCGTCGAGGTCGCAGCCGAGCGTCGCGAGGAGGTAGTCGGGGTGGGGGCGATGACCGGACGGACGAAGACCGCCCGCCTCGGAACGGTCTCGCCGGTCGCGAGTTGGACGCCGGTCAGTTGGTCGTCTTCGATGACGAGCCGTTCGATCGCACCGTGGACGACCCGGATGCCGCGGGCTGCGAGTTCGGTGGACTCACTCGCCGATGGTTCCTGGGTGTGGGCGAAGTAGATGACGTCGTCGGACCATTGGCGCACGATCTGCGCGTGCTGGATCGAGCCCGGGCTGGAGCCGATGACGCCGAGGGGTTGGTCGCGGACTTCGTAGCCGTGGCAATAGGGGCAGTGGAGCAGGTCACGGCCCCACCGCTCCGACACGCCGGGGATGTCGGGGATGCCGTCGACGACGCCGGTGGCGACGAGGATCCGCCGAGCTGCCAGCGACCGCCCGTCCCCGAGATGGACGGTGAAGCCGGGGTCGATCCCGACGACCACGTCATCGATGAGGTCGACGCCGTAGCCCTTGACCTCCGATCGCCCGATGGCGAGGAGCTCCGAAGGCGGGAGGCCGTCGCGAGACAGGTACCCCTGCATGTGCGCGGCGGGGGCGTTGCGTGGTGAGCCGGCGTCGATCACCACGATCCGGCGTCGCGCTCGACCGAGGACGAGTGCGGCGGACAGGCCGGCGGCACCGCCGCCGACGATGACTACGTCGTAGGAGTTCGTCTGCATGTTGATCACCTCTGGACGCATGATGCGCCCGTCGGCACAGACCGGCAACTTGTGTTGCCGTTTCCGGGAATCCGTAGTTGCCTGGTGTTGTGGACGGGTCGGGGTCGATCGACGATGTGCTCGCTCGGGTCGGGCCGAGGTTGAGGCGGGCGCGGACACAGCGGGACATCACCCTGACCGAGCTCGCGGGGATCACGGGGATCTCGAAGAGCACCTTGTCGAGACTCGAGTCGGGGCAGCGCAAGCCGAGCTTGGAGCTGCTCCTTCCGATCGCGCAGGCCCATCGGATGCCCCTGGATGAGCTGGTCGGGACACCGCAGATCGGCGACCCGCGGATCCACATCAAACCGGAGACGCGCGACAACGGACGGGTCGTCGTTCCACTGACGCGTCACCCGTCCGGTGTCCACGCCTGGAAGGTGGTCATCCCTCCCGAGGAGAACAAGCCGTCGCTGCGCATGCACGAGGGCTACGAATGGCTGTACGTGCTCTCCGGTGAGCTGCGCTTGATCGTCGCCGATCACGACATCGTGCTGCAGGCCGGAGAGGTCGCGGAGTTCGACACGAGGGTCTTGCACTGGTTCGGTGCCGCCAACGACGAGCCGGTCGAGATCCTCAGCTTGCTCAGCCGCGAGGGCGAGCGCATCCACGTTCGGGCCCGCCCGAAGCGCGGTCCGGGCCAGGATTAGGAGCACGGTGTGAGCGGCCAAGGCACTTCGTTGGTGGAGACCAAGCTCCGAGCGCCACGGCGCCGTCCAGGGCTCGTCCCGCGTTCTCGTCTCGACGAGCGGCTGAGGCTCGACAACCTTCCCCGGGTCGTTCTCGTGTCGGCTCCGGCCGGGTTCGGGAAGACGACACTGGTCGTCGAATGGCTCGCCAAGGCAGAACGCACCGGGTTGCGGACGGCTTGGGTCTCACTCGAACGGCGCGAAAGCGATCCGTCCGTCTTCTGGTCGTACGTGATCGCCGCGTTGCGCAAGGTTGACCCGAACCTGGGCACGGTGGCTCTCGACACGCTGCGATCCTCACCAGGCGCGATCGACGACATGGTGGGAGCCCTCGTCAACGACCTCGCCGAACTCGACGACACCGTTCTCGTGCTCGACGATTACCACGCCATCGAGTCGACCGCCGTCCACGAGTCGATGCGATTCCTCATCGACCACCTCCCTGCACAGGTCCACCTCGTGGCCACGACGCGAGCCGATCCGCCATGGCCGCTGGCGACCCTGCGGGCCCGGGGTGACCTGCTCGAGATCCGTGCCATCGACCTGCGCTTCACACCCGAGGAAGCAACGGCCTACCTCAACGACGCGTCTGGGCTCGGTCTGGCGAGGACCGACATCGAGATCCTCGAGACCCGGACCGAGGGCTGGATCGCGGCGCTGCAGCTCGTCGCGATCTCCTTACGGGGTCGCGACGACCGCTCGAGGTTCATCGCCGAGTTCGCCGGCGACGATCGGTTCGTCGTCGACTACCTCGCCGACGAGGTGCTCGATCGCCAACCCGGTGACATCCGGTCGTTCCTGCTGGAAACCTCGATCCTGAATCGGCTCTCCGCTGAGCTGTGCGCCTCGGTCACCGGGCGAAGCGACGCCAAGGCGATCCTCGACACGCTCGAGCGGTCCAACATGTTCCTCGTCCCCCTCGACGACCGCCGCCACTGGTACCGATACCACCAGCTCTTCGCAGATGTACTGCGAGCCCGGCTCGGCGCGGAGCAAACCGGTCGCACCGCCGAGCTGCACCGACGGGCGAGCGACTGGCTCATGGCCGAGGGGGATGCCTCCGAAGCGATCCGTCATGCGATCTCAGCTGAGGACTTCGATCGGGCCGCCGACCTCGTCGAGATCGAACTACCCCGCCTTCGACTCGCCCGCCAGGACGCCACCCAGCGGGTCTGGCTGGAGAGCCTTCCCCGGTCGATCATCGCCAACCGTCCGATGCTCCTCCACGGCCTGGTCGGCGCCCATCTCGTGATCGGCGACATGCAGGGCGTCGAGGCGCTCCTTGACGAGATCGACCACCTGCTCGACCAGCCACCCGACACCGGACTGGTCGTTCACGATCACGACGAGTTCGCTCGCCTCCCGGCACGCAATGCGATGCATCGGGCCGGCCTGAGCCTGTTGCGGGGCGACATCGACGCCGCGATCCAGTACGGCCAACGGGCTGCCGAGCTCACCGAGTCCCGTGATCACATGGGCCGAGGCGCCGCGGCGGCGCTCGTCGGGCTCGCCCATTGGACCCTTGGCGACCTCCACGCGGCGCGACGCGGATACGAGACCGCAGCCGCAGCGTTCGTGGAGGCAGAGATGTGGGCCGACATCCTCGGGGTGTCCCTCGGCCTCGCCGACATCCACTTCGCCCTCGGCCACTTGAGCGACGCCACTGCGACCCTCACCGCCGCGCTCGAGATGGCTGCCACCCACGGTCCGCTCCGAGGCACCGCCGACATGCACATCGGGCTCGCCGAGGTGCACCTCGAGCGCAACGAACTCGACGGCGCCGCCGAGCACCTCGCCGCCAGCCACGAGCTCGGCGAGTCGATGGGCCTCGGCCAGCACGCCTACCGGTGGCGGGTCGTCGACGCCCGGCTCCGCGCGATCGACGGTGACCACATCGCCGCCCTCGAACTCCTTCGCGAAGCCGAACAGCGCTACGACACCGACTTCTCCCCCAAGGTCCGACCCGTTGCAGCGACCATGGCAAGGGTTCTGATCGCTCGCGGCGACCTGATCGGCGCCGCTCGATGGGCCGACCGCGCCGGCGTCGATCCGGGCGACGACGCCGAATACCTCCGCGAGTACGAGCACCTCACCCTCGCCCGGCTCCTCCTCGCGACCGGCCGGGCCGCCGACACCATCCCGCTCCTCGAGCGGCTCCTGGTCGCCGCCGAGGCCGGTGACCGCGCCGGGAGCGCCGTCGAGGCCCAAGCCCTCCTCGCCCTCGCCCACCATGCCGTCGGGAACACGACCTCGGCCCCCACCACGATCGAGGCGGCGCTGCGACGGGCGGCCCGGGAACGGTTCGTGCGAACGTTCCTCGACAGCGGGCCGAACATCGTCGCCCTACTGGAAGCCAGCGTTCGTCACGACCGCGCCGCCGAGGAGGCAACCGCACTGCTGGCCGCAGCACGACCCCGCCAGCGGTCAGCGGCGCTCCCCAGCCCGGTCGATCCGCTGACCGCCAAGGAGCTCGACGTCCTCCGCCTGCTCCGTACCGAGCTGACCGGACCCGAGATCGCTGCCGAACTCGTCGTGTCGATCAACACCGTGCGAACCCACACCAAGAACATCTTCACGAAGCTGGGCGTGACCAACCGTCGGGCTGCCGTCCGCAGAGCCGCCGACCTCGACCTTTGAGTCCCCGGAAGATCACCAGCGCGTTCACCACATGATGTGAGGACCGCTCACCAGGTCGAATCGTACGTTCGACCGGTGCAGTACGAGATCGTGGTCAACGGACACCTCACCACCCGGTGGACCAGCTGGTTCGACGGCTTCACGATCACCCGTGAAGCCGACGGCACCACCGTCCTGCGAGGGTCGGTCGTCGACCAAGCCGCGCTGCACGGCCTCCTCCAGCGGCTGCGAGACATCGGCATCCCGCTGATCTCGCTGACGCCGGTCGAGGCCTCCGACACCGAGCGCCCCGGGCGCACGAACGAGAGGGACTGACCAATGCTCACCAACCGCAACACCACGCCCCCGATGGACGCCGACCGCAAGGCGACCTTCGCCGCTGGGCTCTTCTACATCGCCACCTTCGTCTTCTCGATCCCCGCTCTCGGCCTCTACGGCGGCGCCATCGACGACCCGAACTGGGTCCTCGGCGCCGGCAGCGACGGCGGCGTCCTGTGGGGTGGCCTCTTCGAGGTCCTGACCGGGCTCACCGGCATCGGCACCGCCGTCGCCCTCTACCCGATCCTCAAGCGCCACGCCCCCGGGCGTGCCGCAGGGTTCGTCGGCGCCCGAGTTCTCGAGGCCGCGACCATCACCGCCGGCGTCCTCGCCATCCTCGCCGTGTACACCATCCGCCAGGACCTGGCCGGCACCGACCCCACGGCACTCACCACCACCGCCAGCTCACTGGTTGCGGTGCGGGAGTGGTCGTTCCTGTTCGGCCCCGGGATCATCCCGGCAGTCAGCGCACTGTGCTTCGCCAGCATCCTGCGCCGGACCGGCTTCGTTCCTCGCTGGATACCGACCGTCGGCCTGATCGGCGCCCCGCTCCTGGTCGCATCGTCGATGGCGACGCTGTTCGGTGCCTTCGACCAGGTGACCGTGATCTCGATGCTGCTCGCTCTGCCCATCGCCACATGGGAGCTGTCGGTCGGCATCTACATGACCGTCAAGGGGTTCCGCACACCGCAGGTCACCGACCATGTGGTCGTCGAGCCGGTTGGCCCGGCCGCCATGGCGCAGGTCTGATCCGATGATCGAGCTCCACGACGTCACCAAGCGCTACGGCAACACCCTGGCCGTCGACCACCTCAGCTTCGAGGTGCGCCCCGGCGAAGTGACCGGCTTCCTCGGCCCCAACGGGGCCGGGAAGTCGACCACGATGCGCATGATCATCGGACTCGATGCGCCCACCTCGGGCCGTGCCGCCGTCGACGGCCGGGCGTACCGAGACCTGCGCTTCCCCCTCCGCCACGTCGGCGCCCTCCTCGAGGCCAAGGCCATCCACCCTGGGCGCAGCGCCCGCGACCACCTCCGCTGGATCGCCGACTCCAACGGGATCCGCCGGCGCCGGGTCGACGAGGTCCTCGAACAGGTCGGCCTCACCGACGTCGCCGAGCGCCGCTTCGGCGGGTTCTCTCTCGGCATGGGCCAGCGCCTCGGCATCGCCACCGCGCTCCTCGGTGACCCCGCCACGCTCCTCCTCGACGAACCGGTCAACGGCCTCGACCCCGAGGGCATCCAGTGGATCCGCCAGCTGCTGCGGTCCCTCGCAGACGAAGGGCGGTCGATCCTCGTCTCCAGCCACCTCATGAGCGAGATGGCGCTGACCGCCGACCGGCTCATCGTCCTCGGCCGGGGCCGCCTCATCGCCGAAGGCACCCTCGACGACGTCGTCGGCCAGGCATCCGTCGGCTCCGTCCGGGTCGACAGCCCCGAACCCGAACAGCTCCGCACCCTCCTGCGATCCAACGGTGCCGAGGTGACGACCGGACCGGACGGGACGCTGCTTGTCACCGGCAGCACCGCCCGGGACATCGGGACTGCAGCCGGCACCGCCGGCATCACCCTCTACGAGCTCACGCCCCAGACGGCGTCCCTGGAAGAGGCGTTCATGGAACTCACCCGCGACGCCGTCGAATACACGACCCGAGGAGCAGCGGCATGACCGCCACCACCATCCCAACCGGCATCTCTGACACGCCGTCCCGGCTGCAGATCTTCGCCGCCAACTGCCGAGCGGAGTGGACGAAGCTGCGTTCGGTCCGCTCGACGATGTGGACCCTGCTCGCCACCGTCGGCCTCGCCGTCGGCTTCGGTGCCCTCATCGGCGCCTCGCAGATGAGCAGCTGGGACAACCTCGACCCGGCCGAACGGCTGCGGTTCGATCCGACTTCGTTCAGCCTCAGCGGCCTGTTCCTCGCCCAACTCGCCGTCGGTGTCCTCGGCGTGCTCATCGTCGCCTCCGAGTACGCCACCGGCCAGGTTCGAGCAACCTTCGCGGCCACCCCGCAGCGGCTGACCGTCCTCGGGGCCAAGGCCACGACGTTCGTGGGTGTCGTGTTCGCCACCGGTCTGCTCGCGTCGTTCGGCGCCTTCTTCGTCGGTCAGGCGATTTTCGCTTCGAAGGGGCTCGACGCCTCGATCGGCGACCCCGGCGTCCTCCGTGCCGTGTTCGGCGGGGCGCTGTACCTCACCGGCATCGGGCTCCTCGGCGTCGGCGTCGGCAGCGTCCTGCGCCGCACCGCCGGCGCCACCGCCGCGCTCGTGGCGCTGCTGTTCATCGTCCCGATCGTCACCGGCTTCCTGCCATCGTCGTTCCAGGAGTCGATCGGCAAGTACCTCCCCGCACAGGCCGGCATGGCCATCCTCAACGTCGTCCCCGACCCCCAAGCCCTGAGCCCCTGGGCCGGGTCCGCCGTCCTCCTCACCTACGGCGCCGCTGCACTCGCCGCCGGCGGGGCCGCCCTCGTCCGTCGCGACGCCTGGAAGGCCGACACCATGAACCACAACACCAACACCCCCGCCGAGGACAGCGGCCAGGTACGGCCGCCGAAGAAGCCGCCCGCCTGGTTCGTCCACACCGCCTGGCGGATCCACCGTCTCCTCCACCGAGCGAGCGGCGGCCGCTTCCTGTGGACCACCACCAACAAGCGCGGCTGGGGCGCTTTGCAACTGACCACCACCGGACGAAGCACCGGCAAGGACCGCAACGTGATCATCGGTTACCTCGAGGACGGCCCGAACCTCGTCGCCATGGCGATGAACGGCTGGGACGAGGCCCACCCCGACTGGTGGCTCAACCTCCGAGCCGACGCCGACGCCACGGTTCGGCTCGCCGACCAGCACCCGGTGCCGGTGCGCGCCCGCGAAGCGACAGGCGACGAACGGGACCGCCTGTGGCAGCGCTGGCTCGACACCGACCCCGAGCTCACCGCCCACGCCGCCCACCGATCCACCGTCACACCCGTCGTCATCCTCGAGCCGACGTGACGGCTCGGCCGAGCTTCATCCAACCCGGACCAACGAAGGGAACACACATGAAGACCATCACCGACCGGACCGTGATGCCCACAACCGGGCTCACCGGGTCGCAGCGGCGGGTCCCAGCCGGTCGCGTCGGAGCGATCTTCGACGTCGTCATCACCGCCGGGTTCGCCACTCCCTGGACCGCAGACGTCGTCCTTCGCCTGCTCAGCAACATCCACGACTGGCTCGGACTCGGCGGCTCGGATCGGCCCGAGTTCGACACCCCGCACCTCCTCTACGTCACGCTCTTCGGAGTCGTCGTCACGATGTGGGGCGTCGTGCGGATCCTGCGACCGGTGCCGCTGCTCATCGCCACCGACACCGTGGGACGTGCAGCCTTCGCGCTGACCTTCATCTGGGCCCTCGCCGACGGCCACTCCACCGTGGTCGTCGTGTTCCTCGCCACCGAGATCGGCTTCCTGGTCGCACAGTGGCTGGGCGTCCGCAGAGCGCTCGCCGCCGACGAAGCCGAGCGACACTTGCCTGACCCGGCCCAGCACGACACCCGGTCCCTCATCGCCATTGCCGGACCGTGACCACGCTCGCCGCGGACGTGGACTGGCCGGTCGAGACCGAACACCTCGTGCTTCGACCGGCCACCCTCCACGATCTCGATGCAACGTGGGTGATCCGGCGGCTCGACACGGTCAGCCGGTGGCTCACCCGGGCACCCCAGAGCCTCGACGAGTACCGGCACCAGTCCACGGAACCCGACTCCCTGGCAAAGACCCTCGTCATCACCCTCGAAGGCGACGTGATCGGCGACCTCATGATCGCCATCGGAGACGCCTGGGCCCAAGCCGAAGTCCTCGACGCAGCACAAGCCGTGCAGGCCGACCTCGGCTGGACCCTCCACCCCGACCACACGGGACAAGGGTTCGCCACCGAAGCCCTCCACGCAGTGCTCCACATCTGCTTCGACGAGCTCGGCCTCCGGCGGGTCACAGCTGGGCTTGCCGCGCTTTGACGGACAGGTTCGCTGTGTTGATCATGCCGCCTGA